>JBOGJF010000858.1:0-12856 GCA_050747785.1 Vicinamibacteria bacterium | reverse complement strand
CGTTTAATCACAGCCTGGAATTCGGAGCTGCTGGCCCACACGGATGACGTAGCGCGGGGCCCTCACGTCGTTGAGCTCGGCGAGCTCACTGGCGCTCACGCACTGATAGCGGGAAGCGATGCGTCCGAGCGTGTCGCCTCGCTGCACGGTGTAGACGTCCACATCTCCGTACGGATAGTTGGCATCGTGCAGCTCGGCCGCAGTACGCGTGATCTCACCATCCACGCACCGCTCCTCGTAGAAGGGAGCCAGGATGCGGGGGACCTGGATGGTCTCTCCCGCGGTGACACGATCGCCGGGCTCGATCCGCGGGTTGAGATTCCGCAAGGTGCGGAACCAGCCGTTGCGGTTTTCCGCCTGCCCCAGGCAGATCGTCAACTCGCCGAGGGACGCGTCCCTCCGGAGCGTGAGATCGCTCGTTTCGTTGGTGAGGTCGGGAAACTCCAGATTGTAGTCTTCCGGATGGAGAAACAACCACGCCGCGGCCATGACCCGCGGCACGTACTCGCGAGTCTCCCGCGGCAGCCGATAGAAGACGCGCTCATCCCAGAAGCCGGCGCCGCCGTACTGGCGATGCAAGCGTCTCATGCGGTGCTCACCACCGTTGTACGCGGCCAATACGTTCTCCAACCCGTTGCTCAGGGCCTCGAACTGATCGTTGAGGTAGGCCACATTGGCCCTGGTGGCGGCCGCGGGATCGAGACGCATATCGAAGCCGTCGACGGTTCGCAGGCCGTACGTTCTGCCCGTTTGAGGCATGAACTGAAGCAGGCCGGCCGCCCCGGCATGCGAGAACGAATGAACCCTGCCGCCCGTCTCGGTAGCAATCAGGGCGAAGAGAAGCGCCTCGGGGAGTCCAGCCTCTTCGTAGATGGGCGCGATCCGGTGGCGAAGGTATTGATAGTTCTCGAAGGATTCCATCAGCATGGGACGCATCCAGGTCAGCCAATCGTCGAGTGCCGCCTTGACCGGTCCATTCACGTTGATGATGTCGCGCAGATCGGTACCGCGCAGCAGGGAAACGGTGTTGCCCAGCTCCGGCATGGCGGAGACAAAGGGAGACGTCCCGGGTTCGCGCGGCGTCTCGGCGGCATCCAGGGATTCCTGCTGTTCGGTAATCGTCTCGATGCGAACCGCCTGCCCAGCTAGGGCGGCGTTTTGCTCCCCGAGCAGATGAAACGTCAAATCGAGAATTTGGGTCGGATCGCATCCCTGCGTGGCGATGCATTGATCGGCCGCGCGTCGTAGGCGCTCTTGAGCCACATCGAATTCCCCTCGATCGACCACCTCGCCGGCGGCTACCCGCTCGAGCAGGGCACCGTACTCGGTCTCGATCTCCGTTAGCGTCGGATCCAGGGTGTTCTGTTCCGCCGCGACCAGGGGCTCGGCCGGAGGCTCGGGTTGGGACGCCGTCTCCGCCGGCGGGGGTACGGGCGGAGGCTGGACCTCCTTCTTGGGACCACAGGAAACCCACAGGGTCCCGAGACAGGAGGTGATTAGGAGCGTGACTCTAGGTCGACGGCAAAGTGGGGTCTTCTCACGAAACTTCATGTTGGGCGCGCACCTCGTGGTTTTGGCAGAGAGTGGGCTCAGCCCACCCTATCAACAGATTGCCGGAAAGTAGGCGAAGAGGCAACTGCGAAAGGAGAGGCCGGGGTTCACTCGCCGATGATTTTGATGAGGAGCCTCTTGGGGCGGCGACCGTCGAACTCTCCGTAGAAGATCTGCTCCCAGGGACCGAAATCGAGCTTGCCGTCGGTGATGGCCACCACGACCTCTCGACCCATCACCTGACGTTTGTGGTGGGCGTCGCCATTGTCTTCCCCGGTACGGTTGTGATGATACCGCTCGGGGCTCGCGTCGTAGGGCGCCAACCACTCGAGCCAACGCTTATAGTCCGCGTGTAGGCCTGGCTCGTCGTCATTGATGAAGACCGACGCGGTGATGTGCATGGCGTTGACGAGACAGATCCCCTCCCGTACCCGGCTTTCTCTCACCGCCTTCTCCACGTCGGAGGTGATGTTGACGAAATCCATCCGGGCGGGAACATTCATCGTGAGGTAGATGGTGTGGCTTTTCAACGGCGGTCCCCGCGAACAAGACGCTCAGCAGGCTTCCAACAGGCGCGAAAAGCGGCTCGATCCGCCTCGACAACTCGGGCTGATCGGACTTATCTGTCTCAGCCGCCGGGGCCGTCTGCCGAGAAGAAATTCACGACGGAGTCGAGCTGACTGCTCAGGTCCTCGACCGTGTGCTGCAGCACGTTCCGCACGGAGAGGATTCCGAGCACCTGGCCGTCGGAGCCGAGGACGGGCAGATGGCGAAAATGCCGTTCCACCATGAGGCGCAACGCCTCCCCATAGGACATGTCTCGCCCGACGGTGACCACATCTTTGGTCATGACTTCCGACAGGGTGGTGGTCTTGGGGTCTCGCCCTTCCAGGACGACCCGCATCATCACGTCCCGCTCGGTAAATATGCCGACGAGCTTGCCTTTGTTGAGAACGGCGACGGCTCCCACGCTCTTCTCGCCCATCCTCTTAACGGCATCGATGACCGTAGACTGGGTGGTTACGACCGCCGCAGGTACACTGGCAATCTTCAATAGACCCATTCCCCTCCTCCGGTTGGATGAACTGGGTGCCATTCTCCATCAAGTCCCATCGCCTGCGCAAACGGCCGCCGTCTGGCTCGGTTGAGACGAGCCACCCACGTATTTTGACGGCAGGACGGGGGTGGTTAAGGAACCGTCTGGCTCGGTTGAGACGAGCCACGACGCATTTTGACGGCGAGAGTGCGTCTGCAGACCCGTTAGGTGAGTTAGAGCCCCCTCACCTCTTTTGGCAGAACTCGCCGGCGCAGTCACATTCCGGCGTCCGCGAAGGAGAGAGGCCCAGCTGCGACAGCACGCCGGCCACGACGCGATCGCACCGTTTGAGATGGAAGCGGAAGACCTCGGCACTTACCACTCCTGCACGATCCAAAAGCTCGCCGCGCAACAACGCACGGGCGCGGTGCAGCCTGGTCTTGACCACATCCTCGCCCACCCCCAGGCATTCGGCCGCCTCGGTGGTGTTCAGCCCCTCGACTTCTCTCAGGACGAAGACCGAGCGGTAGCGCTCGGGGATTCCGTCGAGGCTTGCTTCCAGAACCTCGCGCAGCTCCCCGGTCAGAGTCTGCTGTTCCGGGTTGAGCTCGGTTGACGCGAGCTGCTCGTCTGCGTGCTCTTCTTTGTCGGACATGTCACGGGTCTCCTTGTAGCGCACTCTCCGGCGCGCCCTCGCGAAAGCTTCGTGGAGAGCGATCTTCGTCAGCCACGTGGCGAAACGGGCGCGCCCGGCAAATTGCGTCAAGTGCTGATAGGCGTTCACGTAGGCCTGCTGCATGACGTCCTCCGCCTCGTCGTCATTCTTCAGGACCGAGCGGGCGACGCGGAAGAGCCGCTGGTTGTACCGGCGCATCAGGATCTCGAAGAGAGAGGTCTCCCCTTCCAGGATGCGGCGCACTAACTCCTCGTCCGGGAGAGTCCGCTCCGGTGGCTCGGGCTTCACTCCCGATTCGAGTTCGGTCATCTGGCCTCATTAGAACAGAGTCCCGGAGCGGCCGGAAGTGACAGACGCTTCCTCAAAAAAAGCGCTCGCATTCTGTCACCGATTGCGTCCGGGCCACTCGGTAAGAGTAGGAGGTAATTACCATGAATGCGAAGTTGAACTCGATCTGGTGGGCTCTCAGGATTGGGCTTGGACTGGGCCCATTCCTGGCAGGGCTGGACAAATTCTTCGACATTCTCACGAACTGGAGCATGTACCTCAGCCCGCTCGCGGCGAATCTATTGCCGGTCAGCGGCGCGGTATTCATGCGGGCCGTCGGAGTCGTCGAGATGGCGGTGGGACTCCTGATACTCGCGGGCTACACGCGCGTCGGGGGCTACATCGCGAGCGCCTGGCTGGTCGCCATCGCCGCCAATCTCCTCACGACCGGCACGTATTTTGACGTCGCGGTGCGCGACGTGGAGATCGCTTTGGCCGCCTTCGCTCTGGCGCGTCTCACCGAAGTGCGCGAGACGGCCGACTCCCGGGAGCGAGCGCCCTCGGGAGCTCTTGGCGTCACGCGAGCCAGAGCCGGAGCGTGAAGTCTCGATGATTTCAAACTATCGATGCGCTCACGAAACCTTCGTCCCGACTCGAGTGAATCTCGCGTACGCGGAGCGGAGCGCCTCAACGTGGTCCGGCCGCCGGAGATCGAGAGCATCCTCGGTAAGCTGAAGGATCCACCCGTTCTTCACGGCCTTCACGGCGCCGCTAAAGAGCGCCGCGTCCTCTTGGGCGGCCTCCCAATCAAGGGAGGCCGCCGTTCGTTGTGCGAGGACCAATCCAACACTCCAACCAGTACGGCGAGGGCTAAGCGCAAGTCTGTGAGTCGGTTAGCTAATACCAAAGGGGGCCGCACCTAGCGGGTAGGCGACGCGGGATACTACGCGACCCTTGGCCAAACCTCAAGTCTTTACCGCTCTTCTTCGGGGGTTGTGAGTGGGAGGTGCCCCCACTCTGAGGGTCGGTGGCCAACCGCTTGAGTTGCGGCGAGGACCGCGATGAAGGCGTATGATCTGGACGATGGTCACGGCGACACGAATGCAACCGGAGCTGGCGAAGCTGAAGCGTGAGATCGTGGCCTGCCGACTATGCCCCCGTCTGGTCGCGCACCGCGAGCGCGTCGCGCGCGTGAAGACCCGCCGATTCGCTGGGGAGACTTACTGGGGGAGGCCGGTTCCCGCTTTGGGCGATATGGGGGCTCGGCTCGTCGTGGTGGGGCTTGCCCCCGCGGCTCATGGGGGCAATCGAACCGGTCGGATGTTCACCGGCGATCGGAGTGGAGACTGGCTCTACGAGGCGCTTCATCGATTCGGGTTCGCGAATCAGGCGACTTCTGTCGATCGCAACGACGGCCTCGAGCTCCGGGACACGTTGGTGACCGCGGCCGCGCGCTGCGCGCCACCCGAGAACAAGCCCACGCGGGAGGAGCTTCTCCGCTGTCGGCCCTATCTCCTCGCGGAGCTTCGCCTATTGACTCGCATGCGCGTCGTGATTGTTCTTGGGCGCATCGCCTTCGATGTGTTTTTCCACGCGTGGGAGGAGCTGGGGCACACGATCGGGCGGCCGCGCCCGCGTTTCGAGCATGGAGGAGAAGCGCATCTTGCTGGGGGCGTCCTCCTTCTAGCCAGTTATCATCCCAGTCAACGGAACACGTTTACCGGGAAGTTGACGCGCTCTATGTTTCACCACGTGTTTCGCAAGGCCCGCCACGCGCTCGACGTTTCCCAACCAAGCGCAATATCGAGGGGAAAGGAAAGGGCTCGATGAACTACCGAACGAATGCTTCACTTCTCGGGCTTCCGGTCATCCACGTGTCGACCACGGAGCTGGTAGACGGACGCGTGCGGCGGGGAATTGCCCGGGGTTGGATCGCGGTGGGAGACATCGCGTGCGGGGTGATCCTGTCGGTCGGCGGCGTGGCTCTCGGCGGTATCAGCGTCGGCGGGCTCGGGCTGGGACTGATTTCCCTAGCGGGTCTCTCGGTGGGGGGCTACACCGTGGGTGGGCTCGCCATCGGGTTCCTCGCGGTGGGAGGATTGGCACTGGGCTGGCAGGGAGCGTTGGGAGGTGCGGCGTTCGCCAAGGAATTCGCGGTCGGCGGTCTCGCCATTGCCGAGCACGCCAACGATCCCGAGGCCCAGGAGTTCATGAGGACGAGCGCCGTCCGGTTCGGCCGAACGCTGGCGGAGCATTCACGCTGGCTCCTGATCTTGGTCCTTCTTCCCGCGATCCTTGCTTGGTGGAATCGAAGAAAAGACGACGATCCGACGGTTTCGCCGCCGCCGAGTCACCGGCCGGGATGAGACCTGGGCCGCCAAACTAGGTGGTTGCTTGGGCTAGAACGCGTTGGGCCCCACGGCACTAAGGCACGCTGATGTCGATGCATTGACCCTTCTCGTGGCCGCAAGTTACAATAACTTATTCCCATCCTTTCCGTTCCGGGAGACGGGGCCGAGGAGGTCGAGAGCCATCATGCAGCCGAGCCCGCCCCGCTGGATCGAGCCCGAAAAGGAGGGGGAGTCGAGGCTGGCCCTCGATTTTGTACCCGCTGCGCGCGAATCCTCACGACTGTGGTTCTTCGTCCATGGCCTCAACTCCAACCGCCGCGGTGACAAGGCTCTCTACTTCGCGCGTCAGGTCGCGCGACAGGGAGAAGCGTTTGCCAGCCTGGATCTGACCGGACACGGCGACTCCGAGGGGGAGCTCTTGGGCCTTTGTCTCAGCCGGAATCTGAGCGATCTCGATCGTGGCCTCCGTCAGGTTCGTGAGGAAGCCGGGCCTTTTTCATCGGTCTTTCTCGTCGGCTCGTCGATGGGCGGGCTCACTGCGCTCTGGTATTCCGCGCTTCATCCCGGCCGCGTCAACGCGAACCTCCTCGTCGCACCCGCCTTCGAGCTCGCGGGCAGGCTTCTTCTCTCCATCGGCCGCACGAAGGCCCAGCGGTGGCGGGAGGAAGGAAAAACGCATTTGGTCACCGACTACGCCGAGTTCGATCTCGGCTATGGATTCGTGGAAGACGAAGCCCGTTATCCGATCGCGACGCTCGTTCGAAAGTTGAAGACGCCGACGCTCATCCTTCACGGGACACAGGACGAAACCGTCCCTTACCGCCTGTCCCGCAATTTCACGCAGAAGGTCCAGATCGCGAAGCTCACCCTCATCGCGGGCGGGGATCACCGCCTGACGGATCACAAAGAATTGCTATTCCAAGAAATGTGGGACTTCGTCAGCGAGTTGGGGTCGGAGAAGGTTGTCGAGCGAGGTGAGGGGTAGGCAGCCCTCTGCCGAAGAAATGGTTGACGTGCGAGGCGGCTGCGACTAGACCGCTTGCAGCGCGTAAGTGGCCAGGCCAATGGCCACGACTCGATCGTTCCCCTCCACGACCTCCAGCCTGCAGGTCGCGAGAGTCCTTCCCTTCCGCACCACCTCACCGATCGCTAGGAGATCTCCCTGCACCCCGGCAAGGAGGCTCATCTTGAACTCCACCGTCTTGACGGTGGAGCCTGGGGAAACCGAGCCCACGGCGAAGTTCCCAGCGGTATCGGCCAACAAACCGATGAGCCCTCCGTGGATGACGCCGTGGCCCTCCTCGAACTCCCTGCGGAAAGGTAGACGGACGCGCGCCACCCCGTTCTCACAATACCCGAGGGACATCCCCAAGGAACGGCTAATGGGGGCGGACTCGAAAAGTTGCTTGAGCTTCTCCAAGTGGGCGGATCGCTCGTTCGTCTCCGGGCCCCTTTGGGGACGCAGTCCCTCCGGGAAGGGAACGGGGACCAGCTTCGGAGGCGGCGCTGGCGGAATCTTGGGGGCCGGCTTCACGGGCTTGACTGCCTTCACTGATTTGACCGCCTTGAGGTGTTTTCCACGGACACTCTTGGTACGGGTTCGCCGCAGAGTCGAAGTGGACTTGGACTTCGACTTGCTGGATCTGGATCGACTCGCCGCGACCCGCGCTTTGGACTTCTTCAACTCTCTCCTGCTTCCCAAACCGACCTCAGTACAAGTGGCCGGTACGCTTGGTACCGGTATAGTCAACGTAGACCACTTTGACTTCCGTGTAGAAGTCAAGAGTGGTGGACCCCTGCTCTCTGTCGCCAATTCCCGTTGCCTTGATGCCTCCGAAGGGTACCTGGGCCTCACCGCCGGTCGTCGCGGAGTTGATGTGGGTGATTCCCGTTTCGATGGCATCTACGAATCGAAACATCTTCGAGACGTCGCTCGTGAAGAGTGACGACGTCAATCCGAAGGGGACCGCGTTCGCCACATCGAGCGCCTCGTCGAAGTTCTTCACTCGTTGGACCGATAGGACCGGTCCGAAAATCTCTTCCTGAATGATGCGCATGCTGGGCGTCGTGCGATCGAAGATCGTGGGTTGAACGAAGTAGCCGCTCTCGAGGCCGGGCCCGCTCGCCTTGGCTCCGCCGAAAACAAGCTCGGCACCCTCTTCGCGACCGATCCGGATATAGCCTAGCACCGAGTCGTATTGATGCTTGTCCACCAGAGGGCCCACCGTGGTCTTGGGATCATCGCTCCGGCCCACGCGCTCGCTCCTCGCTTGCTTCACCAGCTTCTCGACGAACCGGTCGGCGACTTCCTCGACCACAACTGCCCTGCTGGTGGCAGTGCACCGCTGGCCCGTCGAACCGAACGCTCCACTTGCCGCCGAGGCCACCGCCAAATCCAGGTCCGCATCTTCGAGGACGACGATCGGGTTCTTGCCCCCCATCTCGCACTGGACGCGGAGTCCTCTCCGGCTTCCTTGCTTGTAGAGCTTCACTCCGACCGCGTTCGAGCCCGTGAAGGAGACCGCGCGCACGATCGGGTTCATGACGATCTCGTCACCGACGTCGCCGCCCGATCCGAGGACCATGTTCAAGACGCCCGGCGGAATCCCGGCCTCGGTGAAGATCTCAACCAAGCGCGTCGCGGTCTCCGGGGTCAGGGTGGCGGGCTTGAAGACCACCGCATTCCCCGCGACGAGCGCGGGGGCGATTTTCCACGCGGGAATCGCCACCGGGAAGTTCCAGGGAGTGATGGCTCCCACGACTCCCAGGGGTTGGCGAATGGTATAGACGAAGTTGTTGGGGAGCTCGGATGGAATCGTCTCTCCATTCATCCGGCTGGCTTGGCTCCCGTTGAACTCCAACACATTGATGGAGCGCGCGATCTCTCCGCCGGCCTCGGCCAGAGTCTTCCCTTCCTCGCGGCAGAGCAGCTGGGCGACCGAGTCTTTGTTCTCACGAAGGATCTGGCCGGCACGGGATACGATCTTGCCGCGGACCGGCGCCGGGGTGGCACGCCATGCGCGGGCGGCCTCCGAAGCGACCTCGATGGCCTCGCGGCATTCATCGCGGCTGGACAAGATCACCTCACCGAGGACGTCGGTCGTGTCGGATGGATTCTCGTTGGGAACCCTCCTGGCGCCCTTCGAGGTCACGAACTCACCCCCGACGAAGTTCTTGTAGGTCTTCATGACTTCACTTGACCTTTTGCTCTTCGCGTGTTTCCTTCTCGGGTCGTTCGAATGTTCGCTATGGTTCCGCCTGAAGGGTTGGGATGAGCCGGTATCACCGGCGTCTGGCCCGCCTCCATAAGCAGCAAGTCAGCCTATTGACGCCAAGGTTTGCTCCCGCCCGGCTCCCGGTCTGGTGCTAAGAGGCGAGTGAGCCGTATAAGCCCAGCAAATCGACATAGATGCCACGGACGGCTAAACCGTAGTTTATCACAGCGATCGACGGGCGCAATGGATTTCTTGATCTCAGCGAATCCTTTCCGCCGAAACCGCCGGGAGCGGTTTTCTTGTTGCCTGCGGGCGGCGGGCGAGGGTAAACTCCCGGGCAGAGACCAGAAGGCTAGGCCTGTCAAGTTCTTGGCGTCAGCAGGCCACCAGGCGTATCCATAGTAGAGAAAAAGAAGCTGATAAACAAGTCAAAAAACGAAACTCCGCGATTGCGACCAGCCTGGGTGGCGCGGCATCCTTGGTGAGGACCCCATGGAACAAGAAGCGCTTTACGACGTCGCGGTGATCGGCAGCGGTCCGGGCGGGTATGTGGCCGCGATCCGCGCCGGGCAACTGGGCCTCAAGACCCTGGTCGTGGAGAAAGACGACGTGTTGGGAGGTACATGCCTACACGTTGGCTGCATTCCAACCAAGGCCTTGCTCTACACCGCGGAGCTCCTAGACACCCTCAAGCATGCCAGCGAGTTCGGCCTCGCGGTCGAGGGGGTTCGCCTCGACTGGGCGGCGCTCCAGAAACGCAAGGAGCGCGTGGTTCGGCGGTTAGCCGCAGGCATTGGCTTCCTCTTCAAGAAAAACCACGTCGAGACGATCCACGGCTTCGGCAAGCTGGCGGGGCCTGGTAAGGTCGAGGTGAAGAGCGACGACGGTCTGGTCACGATTCGAGCGCGCCACATTATCGTGGCCACGGGCTCGGTGCCCCGCTCCCTTCCCGGGATCGGAGTCGATGGACACCTCGTCCTCACTAGCGACGAGATCTTGTCGCTTCCGAGCCGGCCCGAGTCTCTCGCCATCATCGGCGCGGGCGCGGTGGGCGTCGAGTTCGCGTCGATGTTCGCGAGCTTCGACACCAGCGTGACGCTCATCGAGATGCTGCCCCGACTGTTACCCATCGAAGATGAGGAGATCTCGGAGGCCCTCGCGAAGGCTTTCAAGAAAAAAGGTATCGAGACGCTTCCCGGAACGCGCGTCGAGTCGGTTAAGAAGGAAGGGGATCGCGTTACGGTCACCTTCACCACCCCGGACGGAGGGACGGGAACGCGCACCGTCGAGAAGCTCCTTATTGCGGTGGGTCGCAAGCCGCGAACGGAAGGGATTGGGTTGGAGACCGTCGGGATCGAGACCGAGAAAGACTTCGTCCCCGTCAGCGGCTTCATGGAAACGTCGGCACCCAACGTATTCGCCATCGGAGACATCGTGCCCTCGCAGCAGCTCGCGCACGTCGGTTCCGCCGAGGGAATCCTCGCCGTCGAGAAGATCGCCGGTCTCGATGTCACACCGATGAACTACGAGCACATGCCGAGCTGCACGTACTCGTCGCCGGAAGTGGCGAGCGTGGGGCTCTCCGAGGCGACCGCGAAAGAGCGCGGATACGATGTCCGGGTGGGCCGCTTTCCGTTCAGTGCCAACAGCAAAGCGGGCATCTTGGAGCAGCGAGAGGGCTTCGTGAAGATCGTGAGCGAAGGCCAGTACGACGAGCTCTTGGGAGTCCACATCATCGGACCGCACGCGACCGATCTCATTGCCGAGGCGGTGGTCGCCCTCGCGCACGAGGCCACCGCACAGTCGCTCATGCGCGCGGTCCACGCCCATCCAACGCTCTCGGAGTCGGTGATGGAGGCGGCTCACGCGGCGGAGGACAAACCCATCCATGTTTAGGGTGTGCATGCGTGTCGACCTGGGACGCAAGGGCTACCAGGAGGTATGGGACCTGCAGCGCCGGCTCGTTCCGCTCCGTCAGGCGGGAGCCATTCCCGACGTCCTGCTCTTCGTCGAGCACCCGCCCACGTACACGCTGGGTAGGGCGGCGAAGAGAGAACACGTGCTCGTGAGCGAAGACGAGCTCCAGCGGATCGGAGCCCGCCTGATTCACACCGATCGCGGTGGCGACGTGACGTTTCACGGCGAGGGCCAGCTGGTCGGGTATCCCATCCTGAACCTGGCGGAGATGCAGCCCGACGTTCATGTCTACCTTCGGAGGCTCGAGGAGGTTATCATCCAAGCGCTCGCGCGGTTCGGAGTGGAAGCCAACCGCCAGCCTGGATTGACAGGTGTCTGGCATCCCGAAGGCAAGCTCGCCGCCATCGGCGTTCGCGTCGCACGGTGGGTGACCTCGCACGGATTCGCTCTCAACGTCTCGACCGACCTCGAGTATTTCAAACGCATCGTGCCGTGTGGTATCGTCGATCGACAAGTGGCCTCCATGGAAAGCGTAGGGCAGCCGACCTCCTTGGCTGAGGTGGCAAACGTGCTCTCTGGGGAGTTCGGGCGGGTCTTCGATCGGGTGATGCTTTCCCGATCGGTCGAACGCCTGCTCCGGGAATCTCATGTCGAGATTTGGAAAGCAGCAGCTTCATGAGCTCTACTACTACCTCAAGCTCACCCGCAGCCTAGAGGAAGAGCTGGCGCGCTTCTTCCGAGCGGGGCGGCTTGTTGGTGGGCTACCCGTCAGCACCGGCCAGGAGGCCCTGAGTCTGGGAGCCGCGTATTCTTTGAGGCCGCGAGACGTACTCGCTTCCAGCATCCCGAGTAACAGCGCTTGGTTGGCTCGCGGCGTCTCTCCCTTCGAGATCTTCGCTCACTTCCTCGGTAGGCGCGGGGGGCCGACCCGTGGACGCGACGGCTCGCTTCGACTCGGCGATTGGGAGCGTGGTCTCCTGGCTCCCGGCGGTCACGTCGCGATGCACGTCGGGGTGATGGCGGGTGTGGCGCTGGCGGCAAAGGTTCAGAAGCAACATGCGGTGGCGGTGGTGCTGATCGATGAGCGAGCACTCGCGACGGGCGATTTCCACGAAGGGCTCAACTTCGCCGCGGTGCACGAGCTCCCGTTGGTGGTGGTGATCGAGAAGCGACCGGTCGAGCCAGAGGTCGCGACATCGGTCGCGCCGGCGGGCGAGGATCACTACCAGCGCCTGAAATCCTACGGTGCGCCGACGGTCACTGTGGACGGCAACGACGCCCTTCAGGTTCTCCAGGTCGTCGAGACCGCGGTCGGTCGAGCCCGCGCCGGCCGGGGGCCCTCGGTGATCGAGGCGCGAACGGGCGGCCGAACCCGATTCAGCATGCGCGGAGACATCGTGTCCGTTTGGCCCGAGAGCGAGGGTCGGTTTCTCGGGCCGTGCGGTGAAGCGTCGGGCCAGGCCCCGAGAAGGCAACAAAGGCTGGCTCTCGAAGACGAGGCACTCAACGATCCGGTCGAGCAATTCGAGGCGTTTCTCATCGAGCATGCTCAGCTCCGGCCGGAGGAGCAGGAAGAAATCCTCGCCCGGGTGACGAGGGTCGTCGCGGAAGACGTGCGACGCGCCGAGGAGCAAGATCCGTCGGAAGGAAGATCGCGCACCTCCGGGGTCTACAACTCGCCGGTAAGTCATCGGGCAGATCGGCCTTCGTGACACGGCCATGACCCAGACGACGTATCTCGAGGCCATTCGCGAGGCCATGTGGGAAGAGATGGAGCGCGACCCACGGGTTGTGATTCTCGGTGAAGACATTGGAACCTACGGCGGCGCCTTCAAGGTCACCG
>JBOGJF010000857.1:0-4195 GCA_050747785.1 Vicinamibacteria bacterium | reverse complement strand
GCGCCTGCGGGCGGGTTGAGGACTCATCCTAGCTCCGGCACGTGCGCGGCCAGAATCCTCCTCAAGCCGTCCCAACGAGGATTCCGCGACAGATTGGCGCGCACGAGCTCCAGCGTCCGGGGAACATACTGCTCGTAAACGCTCTTGCGCCGAACCGAGCACTGATACCCGAACGTTCCCAATGCCTTCAGATTCCGTTGCAACGCCACGAGGTCGAGCTCGTCCCGAAGTCTCGTCGGGCTCACGTGGCTCGTGAGGCTGCAGAACTGAGCCGACATCTCTTCCGCGAAAGCGGCATCGAGACCCACGTAGGAGTCCCGGAGTAGAGAGACCAAATCATAGCTTACCGGACCCATGCGTGCGTCCTGGAAGTCGAGCACCACCAGCTCATCCCCCACAACCATGAGATTACGGGAATGATAGTCGCGGTGACACAACACGCGAGGCAGAGCGGCGATTTCGTCCGCCATGCGCGAAAACGAATCGCGAAGCGATTCCTTCTCCGATGTCGAAAGTACCACGCGGCGGAATCCCTCGAGGAAATGTTTACGAAAATAGTCGAGCTCCCAAGAAAGCTTCTCCAAATCGAACGCGATGCCATAAGGGAAGTAGCTCTCGCTCTCGAGATCCGCGCCCCGGCTTTGGATACGCACGAGAATCCGGAGCGCCTTGACGTAGAAGTCCCTCAGGGTCTCGCGGTCGGCCTGCTCCGCCAACGTCTGCAAGAGCTCGTCACCACAGTCTTCCAGAAGCAGAATGCCTTCCGGCCCCGACACGTCATGGACCTTCGGAACGCGGACCGGCATCTCGGTGAATAGTCGGGCCACATTTAGAAACGGTTCCCGCTCCGGTTCAAAAGGTTCCGGCATCAGCGCCAGCACCGAGCTCGTCACTTCCGCCTCCTCCGACCACAAGACGCGGTAATAGCGTCGCGTCGATGCGTCGCCGGCCAGTGGCTCGACGGAACGCGCGCGGAGACCCTCACCGGTGCGCCGGTCCAAATAGGGGACAATCCGCGCGTCCAGGGCGTCCTTCCCCAGCATCTCCGGGCCCAACCCCTCGGGCGGTCGCGCTTGCGGCATCAGCTCTTGATGGGGGCAACCACGCAGTCGCCTGCGATCTCTCGTCCCCGAATGGAGGACCGACCGTCCCGCCTCCCTCGTCGGAGCAGTGCCACCAACTTGTTCACCGTGCGGCTCGCGGGAGCCAATGAGACATCGCTCGCGATCACGGAGTCCCGGACGAGCGCCGAGTCTCCCACCGTGACATGGTCCCAAAGGACCGCCCTCCGGAGGTGGGCCCCTCGCTCCACACGACAGTTGGCTCCCAGGATCGACGTGCCAGTGAAACGTGCCTCCGGATCGATGGAGGTGTTCGGCCCGGCCAACACCAAGCTGCCTAGCGGCGAGCTAGGAAGGGACTCGACGACCTCCGCTCTCCACTTCGTTCGAAAGAGACCGCTCCGCGCCATGTCCTCACAAGCCTGCAGATAAGCCTCCGGCGTCCCGATGTCGAGCCAGGGGAGCTCGGCCACGAAACCGAAGGCGGTACCCTCGAGGATGAGCTTGGGAAGCAGATCGACTTCGAGTCGAGCGAAACGACCGGCGGTCAGGCGTTGGAATATCGTCGGCTCGAGCACCCACAGACCGGCGAACATGAGCGCGGGAGAAGACTCTCCCTTCTTTCCAATGGAGACGATGCGGCCGTCTGCGGCCAGGCCGAGCTCCGTGTAACCCGTTCCCTCGGGCTTGGGTCGCAGCAACAACGTCGCTTCCGCCGACGACGCTCGATGCCTGTCGACGAGCGCGGTGAGGTCGGTATCCAAGATCGTGTCTCCGTTGAGAAGCAGGAAGGTGCCGTCGGAAAGCCACCTTTCTGCGTGCTTCAAGCCACCGGCCGTGCCGAGGATCTCCGTTTCACGAGAGTAGTGCAGCGCGAAATCCCTTCCCCAATCCGTTTTCGCGAGAGTCTCTTCGATGGTCTCGGGATTGTGGTGCAGGTTGACGACCACATCGCTCACTCGCGCCCGGCGAAGAAGCTCCATCGCGCACTCGACCGGCGATGCGCCCAAGAGGGGGATCGCGGGTTTCGCCCAGAAGACCGTCAAAGGCCGCAGTCGCCGGCCCTCTCCCGCCGCGAGCACCATGGCGCGGAGCGGCAACTCCCGCCGCTTCACGAGCGAGCCTCGTCCGGAAACACCATGAAGGACGGCGCTTCGGCAAATCGGCGCCGATGATCCTCGTAGAGCTCGGGGTAGGACAAAACGATCCTGTCGTCCTGCGAGAGCCCCAAGCGCTCTGCGACGTCGTGGACCGACTCGGCGGAGCCCTCCAGCTCGATGTAGCATCCAATGGGCGTCTCGTCGAGACACGCCTCCAGGTCTCCCAAGTCGTAAACCTGTCGATACTTCTCGTACCGAAACTGTTCCACCATCCCCAGAGCGCAGAGAATTCCCTCGATGGCGTCGGCGTCCGCCACCGTTGATTCGTACTCTTTGCGGTGCTTGAGCCGGCCGCCCCCGGGCGCGGGCTCTTTCAGCGTGAGCCAAGCGCCGCCGCGCGCGCGGCGGACTCTGAGGGCCTGACCCTTCGCTCGGAGAGAACCGTCGGGAAAATCGAAGAGCGAGTTGACCTCCCAGTACCGAGCCTCGCGGATCCGTCCCGCCGCGCCGGTCAGCAGCGTCTCCCCCTGGCTCCACGAAGAAACCAGAAACTTGACCTCTCGCTCCACGCCGATTCCCAAGACCAGACCTCTTCCGACGCCTCTCCCGTGTGTTGTTTTCGAATCTTGGGATAGTAAATCCGTGGAATCCGCGAAGCAAGGTATGACGTCGGGAGTCTAGCGGCGCGAGGCGGCTTCAACGGAAGCGCCTTCCTCCAATCTCACGGAAACGAGCTTGGAGATCCCGGGCTCCTCCATCGTCACGCCGTACATTTGATCGGCGTGCTCCATCGTCTTGACGTTGTGGGTGATGACGACGAACTGCGTCGTCCGACGGAGCTCGGACAGCATCATGAGGAACCTACCCACATTCGCTTCGTCGAGCGGCGCATCCACCTCGTCGAGCAGGCAAAATGGCGACGGTTTGTAGCGAAAGATTGCGAACATGATCGCAATCGCGGTCATCGCCTTTTCTCCGCCGGAGAGCAGCAGGACGTTCTGGAGCTTCTTGCCCGGCGGTTGGGCGATGATGTCGATGCCGCTCTCGAGGACGTCCTGCTCGTCGATGAGCCGGATGCCCGCTCGACCGCCGCCGAAGAGCTGCTTGAAGGTCGCCTGGAAGTGCTCGTTGATCGCTTCCAGCGCCTCCAGGAACCGCTGTCGCGAGGTGGTATCGATTCGCTGGATCGCCTTTTCGGTGGACGCGACGGAGTCCAGCAAGTCCTGGCGTTGTTTGACCAGAAACTCATGCCGGGTCTCGAGCTCCTGAAACTCCTCGTCGGCCATGGGATTCACGGGACCGATGGCGTCCAGCTTGCTTTTGAGCTCGGAGAGCTCGCCCGCCAAGTCCTCCTCGCTCCGAGCGAGATCGGCGGGACTCAAGAGCGCGGCGGCATCCGATATGGAGATACCGTGCGCCTCCCCGAAGCCTTGCCGAAGATGATTCATCTCCGATTCCTCCCGCGCCAGAACGACGTCCTGGTGCGAGCGCTTCTCACGCGTGGATTCGAGCTCCTTGCGACGAAGCTTCAGTGCCTCTTCGGTGGCCGCGATGCGCTCGCGGAGCCGGCCGGTGGCGCCCTCGAGCTGGATCAGCGTTTCGCGGAGCTCGTCTCTTTGGGCGAGCGACCGGCTGAGCTCGGCCGCGGCCGCGGCCAGCGACTCTTTCACGTCGGAGCAACGGCCCACGAGGTCGTGCTGCTCCTTGCGCCCCGTTTCCACGCGCGCCCGAAGCTCGTTCACGCCTTCCCCCAATCGCTCGACGTCCATCCGGACCGCCTGGACGCGCTCGCGAAGCGCGGCCATCTTCGACGCCTCTTCGGCGACCTTCTCTTGGAACGACTCGACCGACGCTCGGCGATCGGAGAGGCTCGTCCGTGCCTCCTGGAGCTCGGAGTCGACGCGGTTCTTGGCTTCCTCCTCGGATAAGAGGGTGGCTTCTATTTCGGCCCGCTTGACACCCAAGGTACTCCTCTCCGAGTCGGCGCGCGCCTGCTCGCTGGCGAGGACCTCGGTCTTCCGCTCCGTCTGTGCC
>JBOGJF010000856.1:0-2706 GCA_050747785.1 Vicinamibacteria bacterium | reverse complement strand
ACTCATTGAACCCTCCTTTCCGATAAGATTCGGTAGCCGCGGCAAAGAACGAGCTACTGCCCGTCAGGCTCGCTTAGCTGGAACATGAGGGCTGGTACACAGTCGACGGGCTCCCGTTCCTGTTTTGCAAAATTAGCGCCAAGAACGATCCGGCCGCTGGGCGGCATGGCCTCCTCCTTGGAAGCCGGAGCCGCAAGTGTAAGACACTACCTCGATCCTCTTCAAACGGCTCCACGGCATTGCTTTCCGGGTAAGAGGGCGGCAACTGCCGAGGAGACGGCGCGTGCTAAACTAGACCCTCGCGGGACCGCAGGTCCATCCGCTCAAGTCGGTCCATGGGTCCTCGATACAATTGCTTGGATCTCCATTCCGAAATTTGGAGAAAGCGTTTGTATCACGGCACATGAAAATCAGATTGTCTTTCCTCCTGGTGGGCTCGATCGTGACGGGCCTCCTCGGCCTCGGCATTCTTGCTTGTCGCGCCCCGGTTGACGAGGTCACGAGCGGATCACCAAACCTGATTCTTGTAACGATCGATACTTTACGGGCGGACCGGGTGGGCGTTTATGGAGGGAGGGAAGGTCTCACCCCCAACCTCGATGCGCTTGCGAAACGTGGTGTCGCCTTCTTGGACACGACCGCCCACGCACCCCTCACGCTTCCGTCCCACGCATCGCTTCTGACCGGCCAGTTTCCCAGCCGCCACGGCGTTCGCGATAACGCTGGTTACCTGCTCGGGACGGAAGCTGAGACTCTCGCCGAGGCCTTGGGCGCCGCCGGCTACCACACCGCCGCCTTTGTAGGGGCCTATGTGTTGAACCGAAGGACGGGTATCGCCCAGGGATTCGAGACATTCGTCGACCGCTTCACACTGGGAACGATGCACTTGACGTCGTCTTCGCTCGAACGGCGGGGACCGGAGCTGGCCGCGGAAGCGGCTGAATGGCTGAAGAACGCATCGCCTCCTTTCTTCTTGTGGTTGCACCTCTACGACCCGCACGCGCCGTATGAGGCACCAGCCGCTTTTGCCGAGCAGTGGCCCGACCACCCGTACGAGGCCGAGGTGGCAACGAGCGATTGGGCAATGGCGGACCTGTTGCGGGCCTTGCCAGATGGGACTGAGAAGCACACCCTCGTGGTCGTCACTGCCGACCATGGTGAAAGCTTGGGCGAGCACGGGGAGCCTGAGCACGGCATCTTTCTCTACCAAGCTACACTGCAGGTGCCACTCATCGTTGCTGGACCGGGGTTACCAGAAGGTATGCGCATTGCGGATCCCGTAAGGCACGTGGATGTCGTTCCGACGGTGCTCCATGTGCTGGGGGTGCCTCCGCCCGGCGATCTGGACGGTGAATCCCTCTTGCCTCTTGTGGCGGGCCACGAGCGAGAGACCGTTCCCATTTCATACGCGGAAAGCGCTTTCGCGCAACTCCATTTTGGAAGCAGTGACTTGCGTGCACTCCGAAGGGGTGATTGGAAATACATTGAAGCACCGCAGCCCGAGCTCTACAACCTGAGAGAAGACCCGCTCGAGAAACAAAACGTCCAAGCGCGACACTCGGAGGTCGTCGGTGGGCTGCGGCGCGAGCTAGCGAACGTCCTTCGAACCGACTCGTCTGAGGAACTGGGGCGCGTCGATTCCGCGGAGGCCGACCGACTCAGAAGCCTCGGTTACGTCGGCGGTACCATGGCCGGACCAACGAGCGCCACCGGCGACGATCCGAAGGACCACATCGGAGATTACGTGGCCTACATATCGACCTTCAACGAGGCGCTTCGAGCCTTGGGGAAGGGAGATACCGAACAGGCGCTTGGGGGCTTTGGCGAATTGGTCCGCCGTTTTCCCGCCAGCTTCGAGGCACACCAGTACATGGGGAGGGCGCTCGCTGCTCAGGGCGACTTCCCCGGGGCGCTCGAAGCGTACGAGGCCGCGATCCATCTCAATCCCCGATCGGGGACCGTCTATCTGGACGCTGCCCTGAGCCTCGCCGCTCGGAAGGATTTCGAGGAAGCGTTTGCCTACGTCGAACAGGGACGGAAGGTGGAACCGGAGTCATTCTATGGCTTCTTGATCGAGGGAACGATCGCCCGGCAGGCAGGCCGGGACGAGCAGGCCACCCGTGCTTTCCAGGCGGCTCTCTCCATCAATCCCGACCTGGCTATGGCCGACTATCAGCTAGGCGAGATGGCGGTCGAGCGAGGAGATACAGGGGAAGCCGCGGCTCATTTTCGTAATGCTCTGAGGATCGACCCCTTCTTGGAACAAGCCCGGGAGGCATTAGGGCGGCTCGAGGAGCCACATTGAAAAAAAACCGGAAGCGTTCACGCTCTCACGAAACTCCGGCAACGGAAAAACCAGCTATGACCGTGAGAACGAAAAAAGGAACGAGTCGACGCAAAGGCATTTGGGCGGGAAGCGTGGCGCTCCTGGTGGTTGCGGCCTTGGGGCTCTGGATGAGCCGCCCTAAGTCCGTTCGGACCCCAGCGGGAGTGGAAATGGGAAAACTCTCCCCGGGAGTTCGACTGTCGGATATGAATCTTTTGCTCATCACTCTCGACACCACCCGCGCCGATCGAATCGGCGCTTACGGGTTTCCCAGTGTCGAGACGCCCAATCTGGACCGCATGGCAGGTGAGGGCGTTTTGTTCGAGCAGGCGATCTCGGCGGCTCCCCTAACCCTGCCCGCCCACTCCACGATCTTCACG
>JBOGJF010000855.1:0-4401 GCA_050747785.1 Vicinamibacteria bacterium | reverse complement strand
GTACGCCTTGTGGATCCCGGAAAAACTCTGACGGACGCCCGGTAGATCGTGAAAGTTCAAGCGATCGGGTGTGACCAGACTCCCGTCGGCAATGCGCCCGTAGCGGCTCGGTGGGGGCGTGGTCTCTTCGACGACCCATCGATGGAGGGCGACGAACAAGGCTCGCACCACCCGACGATAGTCGGCCGGGTTGCTCAACTGCTCTCCGGATGAAATCTGCGGCGGGAAGCTCCCGGCACCGTGCTGGGTGCAGGAGATATGGTAGACGCGCACGTTGTCCATCATGGGGGCGTCCGCCTTGCCGTCGATGGTGGTATGAACGAGCGATCCCGCCCGTCCCCAATACTCGTAGGACGAGTTGGTGTAGAAGATCTTGGGAAGAAACCGGGGCTCGATGTGATCGAGCAGTCCCTCGCTGAGTCGCGTTTCCGGAT
Organism: Vicinamibacteria bacterium; assembly: GCA_050747785.1. GTDB lineage: Bacteria > Acidobacteriota > Vicinamibacteria > Marinacidobacterales > DATDRI01 > CBDANW01. Next base: position 3,967 of record JBOGJF010000855.1, on the reverse strand, counting down.
CCGTCTGCGAGACGTCCGTGAACGGAAAAATGTCGGTCGGGTGAAAAAAATTGATGTAGGGGTGTGCGTCGCGCGACGGTTGCGCGAAGCGATGGTTGAAGCTCCCCCGCCCTCCTCCCGCGACGTGGGCTAGCACGCCATCGAGAACGCGCCTCCCTCCCTCGTCCTGGTTGAAGCCGTAGTATAGAAACGTTCTGAGAAAGCGGCCGCTTTGTGAGACACCGAAAGCAAGACTATGCTCGATCGTTCCGACCGGAATATCGAGGGCCTCGGGCGCGCCGTATTTCAGATAAGAGACAATGTCTCGAATTCCCGCCGGTCCGAGCCCTACGAGCCGTGGCTCCTCCGAAACGTAGACGAGCTCGTAGATCTTGAAGGGCTCGAAACCGTCATCGAGATACACCCACGCGGGGTTGTCAACGGGCTTGCCGCCCTCGACCCGCGCGAAGCGCCATTGGGAGCGGGGGATCACTCGCCGACTCGACTCGACCCCGTCGCGAACCGTCAAGACGTTCTCCGGAGCTTCCGGATCGGCCACGGGATAGGCCGGCATGTCGGCGCGATCCGCGAGACGGTGATCCTGGACGCGGGTCGTCGCAACGAAGTCCGCGCGCACGAGACCGCGAAGCGGCCGGCCGTCGTCGGTGGCGACTGGAACGTAGGCGCGCATCAGGTCTGCGCCGCTCGGGACGTCCCACTGCCAGCCGAGCCAGAGGAGCGTGAACCCCTCTCTCAGCAAGAAACCGTCGCCGAAATCGGCCTCCTGATTGGAGCCCACCGCGTCGTCCCCCAAGTTGAAGTAGTTGAGAAGCAGTTTCCCGCCGCGGTTCCCCACTTCCAGAAAAACCGTGCCGTTCCCACGCCGGGCGTCTTTCGGCCTGAGGAGATAGAAGTCGGCCGACCATTCGACCTTGCCAGCCGCGTTCCGAGGGGCATTGCCGATGTCGGCGATGATCTGGTTGGCTGGGTCCGCCGGATCGACGGCAAAGTGCGCGGTTCCAGACAGCCTCTCGTAAGCCCCGGCGAGGCCGAACTCGCGTCCGGACAAAACGTCTTCGCGGCGCGTGACGTCTATCCGGGTCACCTCGGAATAACCGGGGGCCGCGCAAACACAGAGTAAGACGAAAGCGACGAGCTTTTCACGCATGGTAGGGTCATTTAAGAACAGTCATCGCCCGGCGTCAACACGACAAAGCCAGCTGTGCCGAGTTAGCCGTGGAGTCTCGGAGAGGTTCTTTTTTGCAGGGGCCGGAGGCTTTCCGCCTGTGCGCCCGAATGGACTAACCCGTAGAATGCGCGGATCGGATCAGCCCAACGCCTGGACCCTGGCGGAAAACACACTCGCCCTGGTCGTGCTGGCGGCCATGTCGATCATGCCCCGGGTGGAGATCCTAGGCCGTACGACTCTGGGTGGCGGCGTTCCCGGATCCATCCCGCTCGTGCAGCATCTGACTCGTTGGATCACGTTCGTCGGCGCCCTGCTGCCGCGCGCTCGGATCCGCTGCTCGCTCTCTCCACCGCGAGCTTTCTGCCTGATGGGTAGCGCGGCCGGATTCGAGTTCTGACCGCAGCGTTCGCGACCGGCATCACCACCTCGCTGTTCCTGGCGAGTTGTGAGCTGGTTCGGGTCGACCGGCAGTACGGCGACGTCGTCGCTTGGGGCATTCCCCTCTGGTTCTTATGGTTTTCGTGCTGGTTGCGGTACTCTTGATTACCTACGTTTCGGGGATGACGCTGTGGCTGGTATCCTGGAGCGGCCGTTGAAAGGAGGCCTTGTGAACAACGAACAAATCATCGATTCACTCAATCGGATGTTGTCTCAGGAGCACGCCTGTGCGATCCGTTACGCGACGCATGCAGCCGTAGTGAGCGGCCCCTATGCGGAAGCGGTCGCGACCCGACTCAAGGAGATCGCGACCGACGAGCAGACGCACGCCGAGCAGCTTCGCGATCGCATCGTCGGGCTCGGGGGCACACCGACCATGGACGTGCGCAAGGAAGACTTGAAACCGGCGACGACGTTGGACCAGATCATCGACGTCAACGTCGACGAGGAAAAAGACGCCATCCGCAGCTATACGAAGATACTGGAGACCCTATCCCCGACCAACGCGATCTTGTTCCAGACGATCCAGACCATACTGCGAGACGAGCAAGAGCACCTGGAAGAGCTCGAGGCGCTTCGCGTCACGGAATAGCGCCGGACTAGGATGTCGCCGGCTGCGCCCGCCGCGCTTCCGCCTCGACGAAGACCCGCTTCACGTGCGGTACCGCTTCCTTGATGGAGCGGTCGATGTCCGCGATCTCCCTTTCCAGATCGACCGCGGTGATGGAGTCCCGGAACTCGACGCTCAGGTTCACCAGAATGAAGTCGGGCCCCATGTGCATGGTGAGCACCTCGTTGACGTGCTCGACGGAGTCGCGGCCCGCCGTTAGCTCGCGGATCGTTCTCACCACGTCGCGATTGGCGGACTCGCCGATGAGAAGCCCCTTCGTCTCGTGGGCGAGCCAGATCGCCGTCCCTCCGAGAATGCAACCGATGACGACGGACGCCGCGCCGTCGAAACGCGGGTCTCCCGTGATCTGCCCAAGTAGGATACCGAGGAAGGCGGCCACGAGACCCAGCATCGCGGCCGAGTCCTCGAACAAGACCACGAACATCGAGGGGTCCTTGCCTCGTTGTACGGCCTCGAGGTAGCCCCAACGTCCTCTCGCGCGATTGAACTCCGTGAAGGCGAAGTACCAGGCCGCCCCCTCGAAGATCATGGCAAGACCGAGAACGACGTAGCTCACCTCGGGTCGCTCGACCGGGTGCGGCGTGATCAGATGTTGGATGCCTTCGTAGAGCGAGATCCCCGCCCCGACCGCAAAGATGAGAATCGCCACCACGAAGCTCCAGAAATAGAGCTCCTTCCCGTGCCCGAAGGGAAAGTCCTCGTCGGGAGGCTTCCGGGAGCGGGCCAGACCGTGGAGGAGCAGCACCTGATTCCCGGTATCGACGAGGGAATGGATGCCTTCCGAGAGCATTGCCGAGCTCCCGGTGATGACCGCGGCCACGAACTTCGTCACCGCGATGAGTGTGTTTCCCACCAGAGCGGCGACGATGACCTTCTTGGACGAGGACGAAGAAGACATGGCTTCTAATAGTAACTTAAGGATTCCAACTATGAGACGCGCACCCCGGCGCCTCGCTTGGCAGCCGTTCTGCCGTCAGTTGGAGTGGGATTGAAAGCTCGGGCTCTCACTGCGAGCTCGAGCCGAAAGTCCCAGTGATGGTACTGAGCCTCCCCACTTTCTTGCGACGTCCGCTTCAGAAGAATCCCAGCGAGAGACGCTTTGCCTCTCCGCGGTCAGGTGTTCTCTCTGAAAAGGGAAAACAGATTGAAGGGGAGTTTAGGCGGGTGGGGCATGGGGAGAGCTCTCGGAAGACGCGGCCGCTGAATGCGGCCGGCTTGCTACGCACGCCGGTCATCCGTATCATAGCCTCGAGCCATGACCTCCGACGTAAATCCGAAGGCCGCCCGCATCAGGGCCTGGAGCGCTGGAATCGTCGCCGCCGCCCTCCTCGCGGGGAGCCTCCCGTTCGCCCTCGGCCAGGATCGATTTGGATGGGGATGGGGCCGGCGCAACCGCGTGCCGCCCCGGTTCGCCGATCCCGATGCGCCGTCCGATGGCAAGTTCACGTTCTCCCGTGTGTTCTTCGAGAGCGTGCGCGGCGAGCCCTCGGGCCAGGGTTGGAGCACCGACTATCCCTATTCCGATATCAACTTCATGACCCGCTTCTCACAGCTGACATCGGCCCAGATTCGCCGTGACGGTGATGGGGCTCCCGACCACGTCGTGGTGAGTCTCCTCGATGACACCGTCTACGACTATCCCTTCATCTTCATGTCGGACGTCGGGACACTGGGACTCAACCCGATCGAGATCGAGCGTCTGCGCGGCTACCTCCTGCGCGGGGGCATCC
>JBOGJF010000854.1:0-4271 GCA_050747785.1 Vicinamibacteria bacterium | reverse complement strand
CTTTGCGGACGAGATCTACGAGTACCTGGTGCGACACGATCTCCTGCGAAGGAAATAGCCGCCACCGAGACAAGAGACTGCCGAGGAGCTCAGAAACCCTGGACCTTCCCCGCCTTTCGATAGCACTGGAAGATGATGTGGAAACCGATGGCAACGATGACGAGCCAGCCGATCCACCAGGTTCTCTCGGTCAATCCCAGATTGCCGCCCGCGAAGTAGGTCGTGTGCTGGCCGATCATCCCCCAGAACAAGGGAAGTGAAAGATACGTGTTGTGCCTGGACCGAAGTCCGGCCAGCTTCACCAGCTCGCCATCGGGAGCTTCGCCGGCTTTGACGGCGCGAATGATCTTCCGCTGGGCGGGCCAGATGCGGAACCAGACGTTAAACGCCATGATGGTTCCGAACATCGTGGCGGTGTGGATGAGCGTGCCGCGGTAGGTGAATCCGCCCACGTTCACGAAGAGGAAGACGACGATGGCCAACAGTAGGTAGGACACGCCGAAGGCCAGTCGCACGTTGCTTGCCAGTCCGGACTTCCACACGGTGTCGTAGACGAAAACCGCGAGAAACGTGACCGCGATCATCGCGCCCGCACCGGCCGTCCAATTCCCGCTGGTCGTGTTATTCGTCATGTAATAGACGAGCGCCAAGAGGAGTACGCCGGTGATCCAGGTCCAGGCGGCTCCCCAGCGAAACCAGAACAGGGCGCGGGGCATCAATTCCGGAACCACGGACTTCTTCGTCCCGCCGTCCAGCTTTGCCGCAAAGGGGCCGTTCACCCAGTTAAAGAAGTAGAGATGCCCGATCCAGATGATGCCTACGAAAACGTGCATCCATCGAATAATTGCTTCCAACGCGGTGGAGATCATGTCGGCCCTCCTATCCCCTAAAGACGGTACGCGAACCGCCGCTTCCTTGTTGGTTCGAGATGTGGGCTCGTCGCTGTGCCGGCTCACCGCAGCGGCGGGTATTAAGGGGTCGGAGTCTAACACCCAGGCTTCGGATTTGTCCAGGCCCGGGAATCTGGGAGATCGAGGCGGTACGACCCGCCTCACGCTACGGGATCGATGGGATTTACAAACGGAAATCGGTGGAAGTCTGTATCTCTCGTGTAGATTTGCTTGACCCCGTGCTCTCGCATCAGTACGGCTGTCTGCGCGTCGTGCATGAGATTCCCGCTTAGGTGCGGTATCTCGTGAATAACCTCGGTCGCTACGGCGGCGTGTCGTTCCGTTGGCGTCAGGATGCTGAGGCTTGGTGAGGCCAGCACGGCCTCCACGAAACCCCAGGCATCTGAGGCCGTCCACGGAGCTCGGAAAACACGGGGATGCGTGCTTACGCGGAGGAACTCATAGAGGATCCCCCAGGTTAGGCACCACGGCGTGACCTGATGCCTCCACTCGTCGAGAAAGGCGCGGCAACGACCATGTAGGGGAGAATCTTGGTCCGCCGCATAGACTAAAATGTTCGTGTCCACGACGAACAATCACCGACCCTCCATGGCCTGGTACAGGGACTCGCGGTCGGCAATGTCGACAAGGTGGCCCCCACTTCGGAAGGTCGGCAGCGGCGGCAACGGTGGTTGCGGCTTCCGAGACCGAAACAGCAAGCGCAGCGCGGACTCTACTAGCTCGGACATCGTGCGCCCTTGCTGGGCGGACTCGCGCTTGAGTCGCGCCATGACGGTGTCGTCGATATTCAGGGTCGTCTTCATATGGATAACCATATGTTATATATGGCTGTATGTCAAACTGGAGGCCGGCTGTTCTCGCCGTAGCCGGTGAGCTCGACGTAGCCCCGTCCTAGCCTTGCACCCGTTCGATCGAAGAGATCCACGGCGCCTTCCCAGTAGTACACACCACCTGGAAGCTGGCTGCGGTTCTCCTGATCGGAAAGACCCGGCCTCACGTCGATCGAAATCGCCTCCGCGGGGACCGCGATGGTCCAACGGCTGGGGTACGACGCGTCGGTGGACGGGCTTCTCCACGTATCCGTCGCCACCGCACTCCACTCGTCCGCATCGAGGTAGCGAGTTTCACCGTCCGCCGACACCAGCGTAGCGTGACGAAAATCAGCAGAGCCGTCTTCGGCTCGCAGAATGTAGATCATGAGCTCCCGGCGGTCATCGAGCTGCAAGCTGAACCAGTCCCAGCCCTGCTGATCATTGCCAAGCTGCGAGGACGAGAACTCCTTGTCCATCCAGCTTTCCCCACGAACCTCGAGGCTCTCACCGTCCACGCGGAGCGTTCCCTCGGTCGCGAGTCGGGTGAAGCTGTAATAAAGACTCGCCGCCCCCGGCTCTTCTCCCTTGCGGCTGAAGCCGTTGGGCCCTTGCAGCACCAAGGGCTTGATGGGTTTGGTGGTGAGCTCGAAGGCGATCCCCAATCGCTCGTCGGCCATAGCGAAATCGAAGGACTCGCCGTTCCAATGAAGGGTCCATTTCTCGGACGTGCCCACCGGGCCGCGCACCCAGGCCACGAGCGGGTCGGGAAACGTCCCGAGCTGTCCGAGAAACGGCGTTTCCCGATACAGGAGCTCGCTGAAGCGATGCTCCCTCCGCTCCGGATCCGTCACCGCCGCGTGTCCCATGATGAGGCTATCGGTGGTCCAATCGGAATCGAAATCGGGTCGTTCGGTCAGAAGACCGATTCGAAACAACGTGAACTGGTATCCGAACGAACGTTCCGGATCGTCCCGCACCGCAAGGTGCCCGGTGAAATACCACCATTCGGTTCGGTACTCGCGATGCGCCCAGTGATCCTCGGGGAAGGACCACGGATAATCGGGAGCGGCGTGTTTCCAATCGACTGCCCAGACCAACGCCGACCCGGCGAGAAACCAACCGAACAGCAAGAGCTTTTTCACACGTCTTCCCTGCGGAGCTCGGTGGCCGGAGTACGAGCAGCCCGCCAAGCGGGATAGATACTCGCCGCAGCCGCCGCGATCAGCATCGCCCCTGCTTCGCCGGCCAGTCCCATCCAAGGCCAGTGGAGCGCGATCGTCCACCCGAAGTAAGTGCGGTTGATGACGAAGATGAGGACGAAGGCCAGCAACACCCCGCCCACGCCACCCAGAGCCAGGCCGTAAAGCGCCATGCCGACACCCTTGCCGAGATAGGTCCGAAAGATCTGGATGCGTTCCGCGCCGAGAGCGCGATAAAGCGCGAGCTCCGAGACGCGCTCGCGTGCCATGACGAGGAGCGTCAAGGTGATCCCGCAAACCGCGATGAGCAGGCTCATCATGCGCAACAGCTCAGTCACCGCAAACGTCTGATCGAAGATTCGAAAGATCCTCGTCCTTAGATCGCGATTGCTCCGAAATTGGAGGAGCTCTCCGCGGAACCGAGATCTCAGCACGTCCACCATTGTCTCCGCGTCCCTACTCGGCTCCAGATAGAACGCCAGGTTGCTGATCTCGCCGGGCCCGAAGTGCCTCTCCATGGTCGCGAGATCGATAAACGCCGCGCCGCCCTCGGAGCTGAAATCATAGTAGACGCCGGCGATGGATAGATCGACTGGACGCCCGTTCTTGCCGTAGAGGCTCAGGTGATCGCCCACGCCGAGATCGAACTTACGGGAAAGCGGCTCGCTCACCACGACCGCTCCTTCTTCACGAACGCGGCGGAGCGCCTCCTCGCGCTCGCCTTCGAGAAACGCGAACCGTGCTTCGCCGACATCGAGCCCCACGTCCACACCCGCCAGCGAGATGCGCCGGTCATCGTCGGGACCGGAAACCGGATAGACGAAAAAACGACGCAGCCGATCGACAGCGCGCACACCGGGCTGGCCGGCGATGGCCGCAACGAGCTCCGGAGCCAGAGTGCCGCCGCCTCGCCCCGGTCCTCCCGAGCTGCTGGTCACGTAGACGTCGGCACGAACGGTGGCGTCGACCATGACCTCCAGAGTGCGGCGGAAACTTCCTACCATGACCGTCACACCGACCATCATGCACACCGCGACCGCGACAGCCGCGATGGCGAATGGCGTGGTCTGGAGTTGCTGGCCCAACCCGCGGAAACCGAACACGAAACCGAAGCCGCCCCCTCGAACCCACCGCGCGCCTTGCTGGACGAGGAGAGGTGCAATCAGCGGAATCGAGAAGATCAGGCCCAGCGCCAGAACGAAGCCGCCCGGACGCCATCCTTCTCCTTGCACCCAATAGACGATTCCCGCCACCGCCAGCACGGCAAGCCCGCTCAAGAAAAGGGGCACCGCCGCGGCGCCGATCCTTTCGTGAAGCGTGAAGGCGGCGAGGAGCGCGCGGGTATCTTT
>JBOGJF010000853.1:0-4718 GCA_050747785.1 Vicinamibacteria bacterium | reverse complement strand
ACCGCGTGACCGAGACGAGCCGGCCCAAGGCATCGAGTTGGGTGCTCTTGACCAGGTTCCGTTTATCCGTCTCCACCACTTGACGCTGGGAATCCCGGTATTCCGTGGTCATCTCCTGGAGCAGCGGATCGATGACTTTCACCAGACGGTTCAACCCGTCGTACTCGAACTGAGTTTGGAAACCCCGTTTATCGGTCTCGGTGCGCTTGTTGACCCCGTCGTAGGTGAAGGTCTGCTCCTCTCCCTCGGGATCGGTGATCTTCAGAACCCGCTCCTGGCCATCCATCTCGAAGACGGTCGCGAAGTTACGGGCATCGGCCTCGGTGCGGGTAACCGCGACGTCGTCATAGGCGACGGTCGCGATGGAAGGCACCCCGGTGATACTCGCCACCGTCTCGGTCTGCGTCGAGCGCCCCAGGTTGTCGTAATCGAAGGCCGTCGTGACGTTCCGGCGATCGGTCTGCGAAACCTTGTTCCCCTCCCCGTCGTAGTCCATCGTGCTCACGAATCCGAGGGGATGCTCGACGCGGCGGAGGCGGTTCAGGCCATCGTAGATGAACCGAGTCGTCCGGTTCTCGGCGTCCTGGGTCTCCCGGAGATTCCCGTTCCCGTCGTAGAAGCTCGTCGTGACCAGGTCGTCGGTTCCCGTCTCCTGAGTGACCTGGTGCACTCGGTCGAATCCGTCCATCTCGGTCGTGGTCTTGAAGTTCCTCGGGGCGGTCTCGATGACCGTGTGAGTGGCATCCTCATAGTCGAAGGAGGTCTGGTAGCTGAAGGCGTCGGCCTCCTCGCTCACGACCCGGGAGAGGGGCCGGTTGAGAAGGTCGTAGCCGGTCTCGGTCTTGAGTCCGCGCGTCAAAGCCTCTTCGAGAATCTGGTTTCCGCTTGGGTCATGGTCGAACCGAACCTGGTTTCCCTCGGCGTCGGTCATCGAGATGACGCGATTGAGGTCGTCGTACTCGTACTGAGTCACTTCGCCGTTGGCGTCGGTCTCCGTCTTCTTGTTGCCGACGAGATCGTACGTGAACGTCTCCGCATGGTTCGTGGGGAGAGCTCGCATCTGGACGCGATAGAGACCGTCGTACTCGAAGTCCGTACGGTGGTTGTGCACGTCGGTCTCGAAGAGCTTGTTGCCGACGTCGTCGTAGCCGAATGTCGAGACCAACTGCTCCGGGCCGAACGGGCCCGATACCGTGACCGTCTCGAGACGATTCAATGCATCGTAGGTATTGACGGTCGTGACCCCGCGGCGGTCGATAGTCTCGGTCACGTTGCCGTTGCCGTCGTACTTCCTCGTGCTGACGAGCCCCAGCGTGTCCTCGGTTCGCTCGACGCGATTCAGATCGTCGATGAAGAAGGTCGACGTGTGATCGAGACCGTTGCCCGGGGGCGTCTCCTCCCGAACCACTAGAAGACGCAAGCCAGCGCGGCCTCTGTGCCGTTGACTCTAAAAGGTTAGGCGTCTACTCTTGAGGCATGAAGCACCATCACACACGAATCACTAGCGGCCTCTTGGCCGGCGCCTGCATGTGCGCCATCTGTCTCCGTCACGAAGAGGAGCTGCCGCACATTCACGCGGAGGATCATTCCCCTCGTCAAAGTCGGGCGCTTTACCAAATCTTGGCCAGCGGAGAATCGATCATTCCCCAAGGCATGCAGGGTCTCGACAGTTTGTATCTGTTCGGGACTGTGAATCTGAGTCACCTGGAACTGGACGAGCCCAGCACTTAGAGAGAAAGCGCAACCGACAACCGGCTCGGCACCAGGCAGGAGGTGAGCCATGGCTTGGCTTCTGAAGGGCTGGCTCCCACCGACTCTGCAACTACTCGCTGCGGTGTGTCGATATTTTGCACGCAAGTTGACCGCCTCGCCGCTTGCTCAGACCTGGACCGGAGATGAAATGCGACCACTGGCGACAATCTCAGTGCAAAGACCGTGGCTTGGTGCCTTCGTTAGTGCTGCTGGGCGGCTTAGTTCCTAAGGTAGTCCAAAAAGCCAGGAAGGGATAGGCTCATGCTGCTCAAGGATTTCGTTAAGGAGAGTCTGGTCGAGATCACGCAGGGAGTTGCTGAAACTCAAAGAGACAGGCAGTCGACTGGGGCAAGTATCAATCCTGTGCCGCACAGCATTGACGCTACAGGAGCCCAGCCACAGGGCGCGGCGCGAGTTCATCCACTTTCCTTCCCGTTTTCCCCGTTGATTACTGCCTTACAACTTCCATTAAGGCAGTACAATACACGCTACCTCCATCGCTGAAGGACTAGGATCTTATTCTTCGTGATTGCGTTCCGCACGTGAGCGAAGTCCTCGACCGTGACCGTTATAGGCCAAGTGTCGATCACCCGCCAGCCAACTTGCTCCGACAGCGATGCTAAATGGTCTGTGGTCCTGATGGCGAGCTCCTCGCCGTTCCCCAGCTGCGTCGTGCTATCTCCCAGAACGATAAAAGCCTTCCCACTCGGCCGTACCACGCCATGGAGCTTGGCCATCACGATGCGCATGTCTCGGAAGTACTGGTAGAGGAGCGCTGGCACGTTGCGTCGACGGAAGCCTACTGGATGACGCTGATTCTCGGTCTTGATCCTTCGTATTTGATTTGCGATCGCAACTGGGAAGCTCCCAATTCCGCGCTCTCCCTCCATCTCCTCTTCCAGGATGCGACGCTCACGATCCTGGATCTCTCGGTTACCGATGATCTGTTTCTGGAGCTGGTTCCTATCTCGGGCAGAGAGCAGGCCGAGAACCAGAAGGGAGAGACGATCCGTGTCGATATAGGGGAGCGCATTCGCATAGGGTGGACTGGTGATCACTGCATCGACAGTGCGATAAGAAAGGATTGGATGCTCCTTGCGATCGAGGACGCGGACATCTCGCAGCTCGGCGCTCGCCACGCCTACCTTGACAAGACCCCCGAGGACAGAGATTCCTGCCTTCAGCTTATCGATTTCCTTGCCAAGCTTGTCCGCGAGCAGCGAAAGAAGGGGCGCGTCGTCAATCTCGCGCGTTCGCCGGCGTATGCGTAGGTCCCGCGGCTCCTGTTGAGAGACGCTTCGAATCTGATCCGATAAACAGACCTGCACAAGCATGCGAAACACTGGCGCCTCCATGCGCTCTATTGTTCTGAGGATCGCCACGAGCTTTTGGCAGACCGCAGCCGGAAACCACCGGCGGATCTCTTCGGCCGCTTCTGGAAGTCCGCATTCCTTCGCAAGCGTGGCCACCGCAAAACCTCGATCACCGTCTGGCTCTGAGGACCGAGTACCTCCCCAGTCGAGCCCGATATCCCGGCATTGCTTAACCAAAGCAGCTACAAAGAGCACGAGCGCTGCCGAGAGGCTTTCTGGAGACGTTTGTAGAAGTCGAAGCTTTGTTGCAGCGATGAGGTAAGCAAGCGGGTTTAGATCGAAACCGATCGAGTGAATCCCAGAAACCGCGGACTCGACCAGCGTCGTACCACTGCCCATGAAGGGATCGAGCACCAGGCCTCCCGTCTCTACGGAAGCGATATTGATGAGGGACCGGCAAAGCTGGGGATAGAACTTCCCTTTGTATCTGTGCAACCCGTGCGTTAGATAGTTCGATTCCTTACGGGAAGATCTCTTGTGGTTCGTTAGCTTCCCGCCGTTTCCGTTGCGGACGTGAAGGGCAGACTGTTCCAAGAGGTGCGCCTGCGTCGGAATGGGCCCATATGGCGCCTCGATTGAAGAAGTAAATGCAAGCCGTTGAAGTAGGTTGACAGAAAGAGGCTTTCTGACGGAGAGCGTCAAAGCCTCCCCTCGCCAGGCGGCTTCGCGGCCCGTTAGTGCTGCGACCTCCCGCGCAGCCAGGATCCGCTCGTAAGGGAACGGACGATAGGTCGGGCCTTTAAAGATGTATTCCATCACTGCCTCACAAGAAGGATGATTTTCTCTATACGGGCTCGACGGGCGGGCTTGATCATCGAGCGCTTCACGGGATGGATTCGACGCTCGACAACGGTGAGGCATTTGAACCCGAGCTCACCCGCAGCGCTCGCGATCACTCCTGCGTTGTCCACGACCTTTCCCAAAAAGACCGAATCGCCCACCACAAGAGCGCAGGGTCCGCCCGGCTTGAGCACCTTTGCGATCGACTTCAGGCACTGCTCCATGTCGGTGCGATAGATTTCGATTCCATCGCCGCGGCGCTGGTAGTTCAGGTGCGATCCGATTTCACGCCTTCGAAGCTCGGCCGGGTCGTACCCGAGCCAGTACATTCGGTGCCGGTGGTACAGGTGATAGTCGAAGGCGTTCGCGTACGGCGGTGAGGTGACCACGGCATCGACCATCCCAACGGCTTCATCGTCTAGCTCCCGCGCGTCGGCCAGAAACACGCGCGCTTTGCGCGGAGCGCTCGCTTCACGAAAGGCAACAAGTAGGCCGTGCACCTCACGTAGCTTTCGCAGGAAAGCCGCAAGCACGTCGCCGGTGGCGAGTTCCTTGGGACGCGCCGTGTAGCGAGTCTCGGAGTCCTGGTTCGAGACCGTTACCAGGATGGCCGATAGCGCCGCCCAGGCTACTTTCCGGGCGGCTTCATGCTTCAACCCTTTGATCCGTCCGAGAACCAGGCCGATTTCCTTGACGGCTATTGAGCTGAACCAGCGCTCGAGGTTTGGGATCGACGGCGGGCCAAGCGAACTGCACACCGGCGCTGGACCGGAGAAGAGGAGCGGTTCTCCTCGCTCCCGCGCTGCGTCGGCT
>JBOGJF010000852.1:0-7842 GCA_050747785.1 Vicinamibacteria bacterium | reverse complement strand
GCTCCACTCCGTGCCTCTGGTAGAGCAACACCTTTCCATGGTTGCGGACGATGGCGGCGGCCAAGACTTGTTGGATCGCAGCCCTGCGAGGCGCCAGCTGGGGCAACCGTTCCTGCAACCCCAGGCGGAAGGCCTCGCAGTCTACTCGGACTGGACAAACGAGGCACTTCGGCGCGCGCGGCGTGCAGACCATGGCCCCGAGCTCCATGAGCCCCTGGTTGAAGTCGGAGACCGAACGCTGGGGCAACATGTCCTCGGCCTTCTGCCAAAGGATCTTGCGACTCGGCGTCGACCTGGGATCCCCGTGCACCAGGAAGAGTCGGGACAACACGCGTGCCACGTTGCCGTCGAGTATCGGATACCGTTTGCCGTAGGCGATCGAAAGAATCGCTCCCGCGGTGTATCGCCCGACCCCCGGTAGGGCCAGCCACTCCTCGAGCGTCTCCGGAAAGCGACCAGCCCCTTCCTCCGCGATCATCTTCGCAGCACGGTGAAGCGCCTTGGCTCGCCGGTAGTAGCCGAGCCCCGACCACACGCTGAGCACGTCTTGCTCGGTGGCTGCCGCAAGCGCCTGGACGTTCGGGAAGCGATCCATGAAACGCTCGAAATACGGAAGGACAGTCTTCACTTGAGTCTGCTGCAGCATCAACTCCGAAACCCATACCCGATAAGGCTGAGGGTCGTCCCGCCAAGGAAGGCTTCGCCGGTGGCGTCGATACCAAGTGAGGAGCCGCCTTTGTAGAGAAGCCTCTCGGGGACGGTTCCTTGCGCTCACGGTGGACTCGGATGATAGCAAGGGCGCCTATTTTTTGCTCCCGCTCCTAGATCCGGGAAGTGGTTGGGACGGGATCGGGGTTGCAAAATCCGGCTGGCCGACGCTATCCTGGCTGCCGGGTTGGGAATCCGATATGGGACGAATCACTCTTCATGAACGTTACGTCGACTTGGGCGTGAAGTTCATCGAAGAAGGAAACCCGGAGCGAGCCCTCCGTTACTTGAATCGAGCGCTCACCCTCGAGCCGAAATCTTACTTCGCCTTCTACAACCGCGGTATCGTCCACGATCTCATGGATCGCTTGGAAGATGCGCTCGCCGACTACGATCGCGCTCTCGCCATACAACCAAACCATCTCGCGAGCATCCACAATCGTGCGGTCGTTCTGCGGGAGCTCGGGCGAGCGGAAGAAGCGATCAAGAGCTTCGACGAGATCTTACGCTACGACCCCGACAACGACGATTTCGTTTACAATCGAGGGGCGGCTCTCGCCGATCTCGGGCGATACGAAGAGGCCATCCAGTGCTACGAGCGCGCCATCCGGCTCGCGCCCACGAAGCTCGACGCTCGCATCACCAAGGCCAGCGCCCTCATCGAGTGTGGTCGTTTCGACGAGGCCATTGCCGAATCCGACGCGATACTGGCGATCGATCCTTCCTCGGTGGAAGGACACTCACTCAAGGGCCTTGCGGAGTTGGACAGCGGTCACCCCCAGAGGTCCTTCCGGTCGTTCACGCGCGCTCTCGAGAAGCAACCCGACGATCACTCGGCCTTGCTTCACCGGGGTATCGCCTTGCTGAGACTGCGTCGCAACGAGCAGGCGGTGCAGGATCTTCTCGCCGCGCTCAAGAATCATCCCGACTGCGACGAGGCCTTCTATAACCTTGCTATCGCGTATGTGAAGCTCGGTGATCGCGAGGCGGCGCTCGACGCGCTGCAATCAGCCATCGCCATCCACCCCTCGCGCCGCACCGAGATACGGAAGGCGAAGGAGTTCGAGCCGCTCCGCTCGGAGCCTCGCTTCAAGGCGGTGTTGACCGGTAAGGGCGAGCTCGGCAAAGGCCGTCGCTGACAGGTAACTCCACGTGAGTCACCGCGAGGAACTTCCTACCGATCACAAAACGGAAACACGCCGCGCTCTCCCGCAGCTGGATCTGGAAAGCCTCGTCAGAACCTGTCCCAACTGCAGCGCGTCACTCGAGGAAAGCCGCTGCAAGCTCCTCTGCCCCCGTTGCCACTACTACATGAGCTGCTCGGACTACTATTAGGTGTATTAGTGCCGCGGGGCCCCACCGCCGTCTGACCAACTCCGGTCGGAGCAACTACCTAGTTTGACGGCCGACAGGTGACTGCGCTTTCGTCGGGTCGTTCCTCAGTACTCGCTCACTCCTCGTTCGCTCGCTGTCCTCCGCTCGCAGGCTCGCTGCGGACGGCGGCGGGCCGGGCTCGCTCCGCTCGCGCAGGGTGCCGAGTCATGCCACCGTGCACCCTGCCGACAGTTGTATTAGTGCCGCGGGGCCGCCGTCTGGCGCGGCCCGGGCCAAAGCAACCACGCCATTTGACGGCCGACATGGGACTTCGGATCCGCCTGACAAGCCGCGGTGCCATCAACCACCTAGTTTGGCGGCCGAGAAATGCTTGCGCTTTCGTCTACAACCGCAAGGCCTCTTCTAGCGCGACCGCGGCGTCCGTTCCCGGGTCGCGATACTTCACGATGACCGGAGCGTAGAGATGGAGGTTCTCCCGCGAGGCGAAACTCCCTCGCGCCGGACGGCTACCGGGAACCACCACCGCGCCACGCGGTATGGTGAGCGGCGCTTCGGCGCTCCCCCGTAAGGTCGTTTCGTTCACGAGATCGTACACCGGCGTCGAGCGGGTGAGAAGCGTCCCCGGAGCGAGGACGGCCTCCTTCTTGACGATCGTTCCCTCGTAAATGCCGCAATTCCCTCCCACCAGGACTCTATCCTCGACGATGACCGGAACCGCCCCCACCGGCTCGAGGACGCCTCCGATTTGGACCCCCGCGGAGAGGTGAACGCGCCTACCAATCTGGGCACAGGAGCCCACCAGTGCATTCGAATCGATCATCGTGCCCTCGTCGACGTAGGCGCCCACGTTCACAAACATCGGAGGCATGCACACCACCCCCTTGCCCACGAAGGCGCCCTCCCGGATGGAAGAGCCCCCGGGCACGATGCGCACCTGGTCCTCCGGTTCCAACTCCCGCAACGGAAAGGTGTGCTTGTCGAAGAACCTCATGCGGGGGTGGCGCATGGAGAAATCCTGTATCCGCCCCAGACGAAAACCGAGCAGAATTCCTTTCTTGACCCAGGTGTTCACGATCCATCCGTGCTGACTCGGCTCGGCAGCCCGAATTTCCCCGCGCGATAGCTTTCCGCGGAACTCCAGGAAACGCTTTTCTGCGTCGACGGGAAGGCCATCGGGGGGAAGCTCGTACAACCGCTCGATCGCGTCTCTCAGCTCGTTGACATCCATGCCGGAACGTCGTCGACCCGGGCTCAGCCGCGATCCGGGGTGAGCTTTTCCACGAGATCGAGGAGCGCGAGCTGCCCGCGAAGCCGGGCTCGATTCTCGTCGCGAATTGGGACCATGGGCAGGCGATAGTGCTCCCCGATGAGGCCCATCATAGCGAGGGCGGCCTTGACCGGAATGGGATTGGACTCGATGAAGTTTGCGTTCATGAGCCCGAGGAGCTGGAAGTGAATCTCCCTCGCTTCCGCATGGTGTCCCGCGAGCGCCTCGCGGACCATTCGGCTCATGAGCATGGGCACCTCGTTAGAGACGACCGAAACGACACCGTCGCCGCCCAACGCCAGAACGGGGTAAGCGAGGTTGTCCTCTCCCGACAGGACACTGAAGCCCTTCGGACGCTCGCCGAGGAGCTCCATGACCTGTGACAGGTCTCCCGAGGCTTCCTTGATCCCGCGCACGTTCTCGTGTTTCGCAAGACGTCGGACCGTCACTGGCAAGAGGTTGGCACCGGTGCGGGAGGGAACGTTGTAGAGGATGATCGGAACGTCCACCGCATCGGCAAGCTCGGAGAAATGACGATAGAGCCCTTCCTGGGTCGGCTTGTTGTAATACGGCACCACGGACAGAATGCCGTCCACACCGAGCGCATTTGCGGCGCGGGCCTGGGCTACGACCCTGTCGGTGCTGTTACCTCCGACTCCGGCGACGATCAACAACCGAGCATCGGCGCGCTCCTTGATGATTTGGATGACACCGAGCTGCTCCTCGTTGCTGAGGGTGGCACTCTCCCCCGTCGTCCCGCAGCCAACGATCCCTTCCACACCACCTTCGATCTGAAGGTCCACGAGCCTGGCGAGTGACCGTTCGTCCACCGCGCCGTCGGCGGTGAAGGGAGTCACCAAGGCGGTGAATGTTCCCTGCCAAGGCTCATTCATGAGCTACTCCACCGTCAGCAAGTCGCCGAACTCGAAGACACCTTTCTTGCCGCGAATCCATTCCGCAGCGAACAACGCGCCCCGCGCGAAGCCCTCGCGATTGCGCGCCGTGTGCACCAGCTCCACGGTGTCGGTCGGGCTGTCGAAGGCCAAGACGTGTCGGCCGAAGGCCGCCCCCGCCCGAAGCGACACGACCTGAAGCGCATCGGGTGCGATCTTGCCTGAGGGATTCCCTGTCTCAATCCGCTTCTTGCGTTTGGTGCGCTCCAGAAGCCGCTCGGCTAGCCGCAGCGCGGTTCCGCTGGGGGCGTCGATTTTGTCGCGGTGATGGTGCTCGACGACGTACGGGTCGTACTCGGAACAAGGGTCGAAAAGGCGGGCGGCATAATCGGCCATTTTCAGAAAGAGGTTCGCCCCGATGGAAAAATTAGCGCCGTAGACCAAAGCACTGTCGTGTTGCTCGATCAAGCGACGCGCCTCATCGAGCTCATCGTACCACCCGGTCGTTCCGACCACCATCGGCACTTTCGCCTCTGCCACGCGACGGATGTTGGGCATGACCGCTTCCGGCTGGCTGAAGTCGATGACCGCCTCGACACCGGAAAGGGCCGACGGCGTGAGTGCCGCCCCGCCGGCATTTTCCGGCAGGTCGATGGTGAACGCGATCGTGTGTCCCTCCGCGCGGGCCAGCCGCTCCACTTCCCTCCCCATGCGACCTCGCCCGACCACCGCGAGGTTCAAGTCACCGCCTCTCGGTTCACCGCCTCGAAAACCTCCGGAAGCTCGATCCCTTCGAAAAACGCCGCATGGAGTCTCCGGACGGCCGGATCGGCATCCACCTCACGAACCACGAAGGACAGATTCATCTCCGAGGCTCCTTGGGAGATCATGCGCACGTTGATGTCCCCCAGCGCCGTGAAGACACGGGACGCGATGCGGGGCGTGCTCCGCAGCTCCTCTCCCACCAGGCAGACGATGGCGCAGCTACTTTCCACGGTCACCTCTGCGAAAGTGGAGAGCTCCTCCACGACCTCGGCCAGTCTGTCCACCGAATCCACGGTCAGAGAAACGCTCACTTCCGAAGTTGCGACCAGATCCACCGGGACCTCGAGGCGATCGAAGACTTCGAACATCGACTTCAGGAAGCCGTGCGCCATGAGCATCCGGTGCGACTTGACGTCGATCACGACGATGCCCTTCTTCGCGGCAATCGACTTGACCGCCACCCCGGTCTTCCGACAGTGGGGCGCGATCGTCGTGCCGCTCACTCCGGGCCTCCGCGAGTTCAGAATCTTGACCGGGATGTTCCGAGAGACAGCTGGCTCGATCGTGCTGGGATGCAAGACTCGCGCGCCAAAGTAGGCGAGCTCGGCAGCCTCGGCGAAGGACAGCTCCCGAATCTTCATCCCTTCCGGCACCACGCGTGAATCGGCAGTGAGCATGCCATCGACATCGGTCCAAATCTGGATCTCTTCCGCTTCGAGCACCGCACCTAGGAGTGACGCCGTGAAATCCGATCCGCCTCGCCCGAGAGTGGTCGGCTCGCCCTCCGCGGTCGAGCCCACGAAGCCCTCGGTGATAGGAATCTTGCCTCCTTCGACGAGCGGAGCGATTCTTTCGCGGCACCGCTCGGGCAAGTTCTCTCGCGCCGGGCGGGCCCTGCCGAAGCGATCGTCCGTGAGCATCACCTCGCGGGCATCGACATGAACCGCTTCGAGACCCCGTGCTCGCGCCGCTGCCGTCAACAGGCTGACCGCCAGACGCTCCCCGTAACCGACCATGGCGTCTTGAATTCGCGGCGTCAGCTCGCGGAGGAGCACGACGCCGCGTGTGAAGTTCCCGAGCTCCTCGGCGTAGCGCGCGATCAGGTCAGCCAGCTCCCGCTCGGCGGCCTTGTCCAAGCCGAGATCGAAAAGAATCCAGCGATGCCGACTCACCAGCTCGGAGAGTATCTCCTGTGCGGCGCGGGTGTCTCCGGAAAGCGCGGTCTGCCCCATGCGCAGCAGCGCGTCGGTGGCACCGGCGATGGCCGATGAGACGACGAGGGGGTGGCGACTCTTTTCGGATCCGATGATCTCGACCGCCCGCCGCATGGCCGGACCGTCTTGCACCGAGGTCCCGCCGAACTTCATGACAATCATCGTTCGCTCCCGATGAGTCCTCAACCCGCCCGCAGTCGCCCGCCGACCGCAGCGACGCTAGTCGAGCGGAGGCCGCGGCCGAACGAGGAGTGAGGCCGCATCTAAGTCAAGCCCCCGGAGGGCGCACTGGAAAAAGACCCCGCGCGTAGGCGAGCTCCGCGTTCAGGATGGAGCCACCGGCCGCCCCACGAATCGTATTGTGCCCCAAGAGGCTCATCTTGAACCCGAGCACCGGACACGGGCGCAGCCGGCCGACCAATGTGGCCATGGCCTTTTCGCGGTACAGATCGAGCATCGGCTGCGGTCGATCCTTCCCGTCGAGAACCAGCACCGGATGGCAGGGGGCGGAGGGTAGCTGAGCTTCCTGAGGCTCGCCCCGGAAGGACGTCAGGGCCTCCCGAATCTCCTCCAGACGGGCCGGGTGGGCCGTCTCGAAGGAAACGGATTCGCTGTGACCGTCGAAGACTGGAACTCGGTTGACCTGCGCGGAGAGCACCAACTCGGCGGGCGCAATCCGTCCGCCGTTCAGCTTCCCGAGAATCTTGCGCGTCTCCGATTCCATTTTTTCTTCCTCGCCGGAGATGAACGGAATGACGTTCCCGAGAATCTCCATGGATGGGAGTCCCGGGTAGCCGGCACCGGAAATGGCCTGCAGCGTCACCACCGATACCCTCCGCAAGCCGAAGGCACGCTCGATGGGCGCCAGCGCCAT
Organism: Vicinamibacteria bacterium; assembly: GCA_050747785.1. Classification (GTDB taxonomy): domain Bacteria; phylum Acidobacteriota; class Vicinamibacteria; order Marinacidobacterales; family DATDRI01; genus CBDANW01. The sequence continues at coordinate 786 of JBOGJF010000852.1, read as the reverse complement.
GGCCAGAACCGTCGCCGAGCAATTCGCGTTGGTCACGATGAAACCGGAATCGGGCAACTGGCGGGATACCTTCTGATTCGCGATGAGCTCCAGGTGATCGGGATTGATCTCCGGAATGAGCAAGGGAACGTCCGGCTCGAGCCGGTAGCTTCTCGCGTTGCTGAAGACCGGAACGCCGGCTCGCGCCCAGGCCATCTCGATCTCGGGCGCAACGTCGGCGTTGAGAGCGGAGAACGCCAGATCGACGGAACCATCCGGCTCCATGTCCTCGACGATCTGTCCGGCGGCGGCTCTCGGAATGGGCGACGGCAGACGCCAACCGCAGGCTTCCTGATACGACTTGCCCGAGGAACGGTCGGAAGCGGAGAGACGGGTCAGCTCGAACCACGGATGATCGGCCAGAAGCTCGACGAACCTTTGCCCCACCGAGCCGGTGGCGCCCAATACCGCGGTCTTGAGTCGTTTCGATGAATGGGTCATCAGGAAGCACGCTCCAATAGATCCGACGCCGCTTGGTAGTAGAGCTCCACGGCACGCGCGGCTTCCCGCTTGCCGATCTTCTCCCGCGCACCGTGCGCGTCGCGAATCGAGCCAGGTCCAAAGAGCAGGGGTCTCCCGAACTCGGTGAGGGACGGGATGTCCGTACCGAAGGATACCGGGGCCACGTCGAAACCTGGCAACGTCTCGCAAGTGACCGCGTCCTTCTTGGTAAAGACCCGATAGTCGATACTCGAATCGGTGCCGATGATTCCCCGCAACGTTGCCTCGGCGTCCGCGGCCTTGCCC
>JBOGJF010000851.1:0-4231 GCA_050747785.1 Vicinamibacteria bacterium | reverse complement strand
GGATGAACGAGAGTGACCACCGCCATAGGGCCATGGCAAGCGGCGGGTAGTCCACCGCGAAGCTACGCCCCCGGTGATCGATGCGGAAGAGTGGCTCCCGTCCCCGGAGTTGGTCGAGGAAGTGTCCGGGCGGCGTGGCATCGGGCTCTCCGTAGACGCGGGTGATGCCGTGGCCGGCGGCCCGCGTCATCCAAGCTTTCCAATACTCCATGTCCCAGGAGCCGGCGGAAGGAAGGAAGTAGAGACGGACCCATCCACCGAAGAGCGCGGCGGCGACGAGACCGGTGGCCGCCCAGAACCAGCGGCGGTCCGTTGCCGTGAGATAGACGCACGCGACGCTTGCCGAGAAAAGAAAGAGCGGAATCAAGAGTCGCGGAACGGGGCCCACCAACCACAAGAGAGCCGAGGAGGCGAAGGTCGCGAGCAGGGCCGAGACCGAAAGGCCCAATGCCAGGGCGAGGTACAGTCCTTTCCGGCAGGAGACAAGCCAGACGAGAATCGTCGTGAAGGCGAAGGCGAGAAACAGAGGTACTAGCGACGCAGTCGGTTGTTGGAACGAGATCCAGTCGATTCGTAGCGGTTGAGAGCCGGGCTCTGGAGAGATCGTGATCCGGCTTCCCGGCGACGACGCGGCGGGGAGTTGGACCGCAATCTCCCCCCGTTCGTTGGCGCGCGCCGTTTGGCTTCTTCCGTCGATGGTGACGAGAAGGGTCGAGCGCGGGCGGACCGCGAGACGCATCGAGCCCGGCTCCACGCGCCTGAGCCCGGGAAGGACGATGGTGGCTCTTCGTTGAACCGTCCCATTCGGAGTCGCGCCGACGACGAGGCCGCGCCAGGCGGCCTCACCCGGCACGAGCTCGACGGAAGACGTCCGAGACAACCAGACCGCTCCCGCCGCGATGAGGCCTACCGCGACCGCAACGGCTGGTCCGCGATGGGCGAATCTCACCGGCTCGGCGCCAGAGCGGGTGGCAGCAGGTCAGGCTCCAGGAAATCGAGCGGGATCCGGCTCATGCGATAGATCGTGGCTCGTTTGTCCCGAACCTCGTTCAGATCCGGATTGTAGAACTCCCAGACGACGGTGCCGTCCCGGGTGAGCTCGAAGACGTGGCCCTTGGTGGACTCGGTGACGAGGATGTTGCCGTTGGGAAGAGCCTGGACGCCGCCCATCATGATCGAGAAGAAGGCGTCCGGCGGATCGGCCTTGTACTCCCACACCATCTCACCTTCGAGAGGATCGAGCTCGATGATGCGCGAGTAGTCTCGATGCGAGCCGTTGTCGAAGATGAGGAGGTTGCCGCTCTTGAGCAGGACTGGCTGGTGCGGCCAGTCGAGGTAGTTCTCTCCCCAGCTCCAAACGAGCGCCTCCTTCTCGACGTCGACGACGCCGACGAGATTGAGGCTGCGTGACGCGAACAGCACGAAACCTTTCTGGAAGAAGTCGTTGTAAGTCCGGTCGATGATGGCGAGCGTGTTGACGTGGAAGACGTCCACGAAGTCACCTTCGAAGAGAAAACCGAAGTCGATCTCCCCGCCCGTCGCGATGAACTCCACGAGCTTCGGCATGTTGAGACGGTTCTGCAAAATGGGAAGGAAGGAAATCGAACGCCGAAGCTCGCCTTGCGACGAGAGGATTCTAACGTAGTGATTCCTAATCGGGATCTCCAAGCCTTCGTAGTCGATGAACTCTTCCGCCGCGGAGAGAACGTAGATGTCACCGTTTTCAGCGACATCGACGTCGTGATGCACGTCGATATCCTGCGTCCAGACGATATCGGAGTCCCAGTCCAGTCGAACGAGTCGACGCGGGTTCTCGTTGAGCACGAGTAGCTCCCCGGTCGGGAGAAGCTCCACGTGCTCCCATTTCTTACCGGTATCCCGCGACCAGGTATGCACGAGGTTGCCATCCATGTCTAGGAGAGACGCCTCGGTCGTCGTGACCGAGTTGAAGAAGTTGTAGCCGGGCTGGGCGAGCGCCTCGTCATGAAGGACCACACCCATCTTGTCCGCATGTTGGATGGGGCTCCAGGACGTATAGGGGAGCGCCTGTAGCTTGCGGGCGGTATCTTCCGCGACGTCGTCCTCGACGGTGGTCTCCACGCCGCAAGAGGCCAAGGCACCGACGATGGCCAGGAAGAGTCCGAATCGAGACATTACTGAATGTAACCCAGCGAGCGGAGCTCCTCCCGCACACGTGGGGGCAGTTCCACGTTCTCTGCTCCCTCTTCGACGACGCGGGCGGCGAACGCCGTTGATTCCTTTTCCATGAGCGCCTTCCGGAGGTCCGCAAGGATCCCGGGTGATTCGCGTTCCAGCGTTTCGAAGTCGGCCCCCGCGAGCGGCCGGTGCTCGCGAGGATCGTTTTTCAAGTTGTAAAGGAGCTCGGCCTCTGTACTGCCCTCGCGGTTCACGATGTACTTGAACCCAGGCGTGCGGACGGATGCCCAGTAACCATTCCTCCGGAGACTGGATATCGCCGGCAAAGAGGAAGGCGCCTCGCGGCCGTCGAGAACACCGGTCAGGCTCCTGCCGCCGATTTCGGTCAACAGGCCGTCGCGTTCTGGGACGCCGGCAAATGAGAGAAGCGTGGGTGCGATATCCAGATGCCGCACTTGCTCCGTCACGCGCTCACCGGCCCGGACCCGGCCCGGCAGCCGCACGATGAGGGGAACCTTGAGGACTTCGTCGAAAAGCGTTCGGTAATGTCCCTTGTCTCCGTGCTCGAAGAACTCTTCGCCGTGATCGGAGGTCACGATGACCAGTGTCTTCTCGCTGAGCCCGTTCCTGTCCAGTGCGTCGATGACGTAGCCGATGTGCTGATCGGTGTAGAGAATCTCGGCGTCGTAAAGCGCGATCAAGTGCTCCAAGTCTCGGGGGTTCATTTGGGCGTTGATCTCGTTGTTCTGCTGGATCGCGTCTCCGATCATAGTTCCCTGATAGTCGGGATCGAATCGCCTCCAGAGCTCTTCGGGAGGATGGTAGTCGAAATGGACGTCGTAGTAGTGGAGGAAGAGAAAGAACGGCTCGCCCCGGGCGGCCCCCAGGAGCTCGATGGCCTTCTCGGTGACGAGGTGGCTAGTGATGATCCGATGTGACATGTAGTTCGTTTCCCTGACTCCCGCGTCCGAGCCCGGGACGTCGGGGTCGAAGGACGGGTCGTCGTAGATCGTCGCCCCCATCGCGCTCTCGTAAGAGTCGAACCCCCGGCCGAAACCGAATATGGGATGGAGGTAGGGACCGCTGAAGACGCCGAAGCTGCGGTAGCCGTGCTCCCCGAGCGTTTCCGCGAGCATCCGGTACGAGTCGTCGAGCTTCGATCCCGAGAAGAACTCGACGCCATGCGTTTGGGCGGGAAGACCGGTGAGCATCGTCATATGCGTGGGCAGAGTCCAGGAGCTTTCCGCGACGACGTTCTCGAAGAGTGTCCCCTCGCTCGCGAGGCGGTCGAGCGTGGGGGAGGTTTCCCGGTGATAGCCGTAGCTATGCACGTGATCGGCGCGCAAGGAATCGATGGAAATCAGGATCAGGTTGACCGGTTCCGGCGGCGGGCTGGCCGTGCAGGAAGCGAGCAGCGTGGCGGCGAGCGGGACTGCCCATCTCTTGTCGCTCATTGCACGTAGCCGAGCGCTTCCAGCCGCTCGATCTCTTCCGGAGTCAGATCGATGGAGGGGGCTTCGCCGCCTGCACCCGGGGCGAATGCATCGAGAGCGGCGCGGAGTGCTTTCTTCGCTGAGCCGGCGCCCCCTCTTTCCTGATCCCACTGGTTCTCCGTCTCTCGCGGGTCCCGACGCACGTCATAGAGCTCGAATCGGTCATCGTCGAGATGGCGGATGAGCTTCCAACCCTCGGATTCCGCCAAGATCTTCCGCTCGTCGGTTCCCCACGCATAGCAGCCGTAGCTGAACACCGTGCGGGGCTCGCCATGATCGATGGCGAGAAGATCCTCACCGCGAAACGGATTTTTCTCGAGCTGAGCGAGCTCGGCGAGAGTATGGGCGATGCTGGCCACTTCGACGGATTCGGGGACGCGACGGCCCTTAAGATCTTCATCGATGTCTCCCGAGATGATGAGCGGCACGTGCACGAGCTCGTCGTAGACGTCCCGGCCGTGACCGAATCGACCACGCTCCATGAAGTACTCGCCGTGATCGGCGGTGAGCACGGTGACGGTCGGCCGGTCCAAACTCATGCGTTCGATGCCTTCGAGCAGGCGACCGATCGCCGCATCGGT
>JBOGJF010000850.1:0-5386 GCA_050747785.1 Vicinamibacteria bacterium | reverse complement strand
CGCTGGAGCTCCTTGAGCACGACGTTGTCTTGCGAGGGGTCCCCGACCGGCTCAATACCGGCGGCCTCGCTGTGCGTGGGATCGAAAGACTGTCCGCCTACGAAGATCTTCTCCAGCCCCTCCTCGCGCAATAGCTGAACCAATCGCGATCGGACGAGAATGATGCCTTCCAAAACGGAATCCGAATCGAAGTTGCTCTCGATGGAATCAATGGCTCGATCCAGGTTGTCCAGGACCTCGACGAAATGGCCGATGAAGTCGTTCTTCGATTGCTCGAAACGTCGTTTCTGGTGGGTCTCGATCCTCTTGCGCAGTCGCTCGGTCTCCTTCTTGAGTGCTCGATAGGCGGTCATGACCTGGGCGAGCTGGGCGTCCTTCGCCTCCACCTGCTTGCGGAGCTCCCTGGCTTCATGGGTCGCGGAGGGTGCGTCGAGCTGGGGTTGTGGCTCGACGGCTCGCACGCTGGACTCCAGAAGCTCGGGGGCGAGAGTCGGGTCGCCCTCGTCATTCTGGTCGGGCGCCTCGGGCTCGCCGGGCTCGTCAGGTTCAGCGGGCAACCGAAGGACATCTACGAGCTCCTCAAGATCGTTTGCCTCGTCCGAAACCGCAAAGGGATCGCCAGCCTGAGACGGGATGGGGTCGTCGGTCCCTGGTCCTCGGTCCGTGCCGTTGTTGTCGCGGTCCTCGGTCAAGCCGAAAGCTCCTGGAGTTGATTTGGAGAAACAAGGACATTGTAACCTACAATTTACGCAAGATCACACACTTCAAGTAGTGCGTCTCGGGCATCGCCAACAAGATAGGGTGATCTCGGGACTGCGCCCGTTTATCCAACAACACCATGGGGGAGCGAGAATCGGCGGCCGCGGCGGCCAAGATATCCAGGAAAGCAAGCTCGGAGACATGGTAGGAGCAGGTCGAGGTCACGAGCACACCGCCCGGACGTAACAACCTCATAGCACGTAGGTTAATGTCCTTGTAGCCGCGGCGGGCGGCGGCCACCGAGGATCGATTCTTGGCGAACGCGGGCGGATCGAGAACGATGGTATCGAAACGCTCTTCCCGCGTTTCGAGCTCCCGCAGGACGTCGAATCCGTTCGCCTGCAGGGGCTCGATGTTCCGGAACCCGTTGACGCTTGCATTGACCCGAAGCCGCGCCAGTGCTTCGGCCGACGTGTCCACCGCCAGCACGCTCTCGCACTTGGAGGCGAGATGAAGCGAGAACCCGCCGTCGTAGCAGAAAACATCGAGAGCCTTGCCGGCCGCGTGACTTCCCGCCACGACTCGGTTCTCTCGTTGATCGAGGAAGAGCCCGGTCTTCTGACCTTCGCGCAGGTCGACCCGTAGCTCGACGCCCGCCTCCTGAACCGCGACGCTCGCCGGAACCTCTCCGAAGACCGCGCCCTTGACGAGGGGTAGTCCTTCGAGGGCGCGCGCTTTCTGATCGTTTCGTTCCATGATGCCGGCGGGCTCGGCAAGCTCCGCGCAGAGTCGAAGGAAGCAGTCTTTGAGCCGGTCGGTTCCCGCGGTCAGTGTTTGAATGGACGCGTAGTCTCCGTAACGATCGACGACCAAGGAGGGGATGCCGTCGGCCTCGCCGTGCAACCAACGATAGGCGCTGGTCGTGGGTGGCAGGTTGCTCCGACGCGCGAGCGCTTCGACGAGTCTTCGTCGCCAGAAGTCTTCGTCCACGACTTGGTCTCGAGTCGTGATCAACCGCAGCGTGATCTGAGAAGAGTCGCTGTAGAAGGCTCGGCCCAGGAACCCACCCCGCGGATCCTGGACCTCGACGACGTCTCCGGAAGACGGGGAGTCGACCGCCCGCACGTCGGAGCGGAAGACCCAGAGGTGGCCCTGGAGTATCCGCTCTCGTCCACGCTGACTCACTCTGACTACAGGCACGACATGGCTCCCCGTGTCCCCGGGGGAAGAGACGACCTCTCGCCGACCATCATCCGCTTTGCCGGAGGAAGGCGCGTATTATAAGATGGCGAGGCCGAAGTCCAAAGCAGTCATGTTTTTCCAGGGGAACCGGGGGAGTCACGATGAGCCTTGAAATGGAGCGTGCGCTAGCGGAGGTGGATCCAGAGGTCGCCCGTGCGATCGAGCAAGAGGTGCATCGGCAAGCGGAAGGACTAGAGCTCATCGCTTCGGAGAATTTCACGAGCGAGGCGGTGTTGGAGGCCACGGGCTCGGTTTTTACCAACAAATACGCCGAAGGGTATCCGGGTCGCCGCTACTATGGTGGCTGCGAGTTCGTCGACGTCGTCGAGCAGCTCGCGATCGATCGCGCCAAAGAGCTCTTCGATGCTGAGCACGCGAACGTACAACCGCACAGCGGCACCCAGGCGAACATGGCGGTCTACCTCGCTGTCTTGGAGCCAGGCGACACGTTCATGGGGATGAATCTCGCGCACGGGGGGCATCTCTCCCATGGTCACCCGCTCAACTTCTCCGGCCGCTTCTACCAGGTTGTCCCCTACGGCGTGCGCCAGGACGATGAGCAGATCGACTACGAGGAGATGTCTCGCTTGGCCAAGGAGAAACGCCCCAAGATGATCATGGTCGGGGCGAGCGCGTACCCGCGCTTCATTGATTTTGGGCGCATCCGCGCCATTGCCGATGAAGTGGGTGCCCTCGTCGTGACCGATATGGCCCACATCAGCGGGCTGGTCGCGGGCGGTTCGCACCCCAGCCCGGTCGAGCACTCGGACTTCGTTACCTCAACGACGCACAAGACCTTGCGGGGGCCGCGGTCCGGCTTCGTCTTGTGCCGGGAGAAGTTTGCCAAGGACTTGAATCGCATCACGTTCCCCGGAATCCAAGGGGGTCCACTCGTGCATGTCATTGCCGCGAAGGCGGTTTGTTTCAAGGAAGCCATGGGCTCATCGTTTCGGCTCTACGCGCAGCAAGTGGTGACCAACGCGCGGGTGCTCGCCGGGACATTGACCTCCGAGGGTTTCCGTCTGGTCTCGGGGGGCACGGACAATCATTTGATGCTGGTGGACGTCGGGGCGATGGGCGTGACCGGGAAAGAGGCGGAGGAAGCGCTCGGGAAGGCTGGCATTACCGTGAACAAGAACGCGATCCCGTTCGACACCCGACCGCCCATGGTGGCGAGCGGCGTGCGCATCGGGACTCCGGCGGTGACCACGCGCGGCATGAAGGAACCGGAGATGAAGCTCATCGGCGCCTGGATTGGCCGTGCGATCCGCGAGCGGGGGAATGACGCGACGCTCGAGGAGATCGCGGGGGAAGTCAAAGAGCTCTGCGCGAGCTTCGCTCTCTATCCGCGCCGCCTTAGCCAAAGCACCCTCAAAGCTTCCTAGCCGGTCCGATGAGAAATCGAATCGGCCGGCGCGACCCCACGGCACTGAGACACTAAATGCCCGACTCCAAAATTGAAACCAGCACCGGTACGGGAGCAGCGCGACGCGGGTTGCACCGGCTACAGAGCGCCGAGATCGAGGAGCTTCTTGGCCCGCGCGGACCCCTGGCGGCGGAGCTATCCGGCTTCGAGCATCGAGCGCCACAGGTCGAAATGGCGGTGGCGGTCGCCGATGCCTTCCGCGAGGGAGGCCAGCTCTTGGTGGAGGCGGGTACCGGTACCGGCAAGACGCTCGCCTACCTCATCCCCGCGGTTCTGTCGGGACAGAGGGTCGTCGTCTCGACCGGTACCAAGAACCTTCAGGAGCAGCTCTTCTACAAAGACGTCCCGCTGCTGAGACGGGCGCTCGGCGTGCCCTTCACTGCCTGCTTGATGAAGGGACGGTCGAACTATCTGTGCGTGAGCCGATTCGACGAGTTCGCCGTGCAGCCCACGTTTCGTGAGTTGGACCAGGCGGAGCACTTCGACACGCTCGCGCGTTGGGCGCCCATCACCAAGACCGGCGATCGCGCGGAGATTCCGGGCTTTCCGGAGAACGTCGAGTTCTGGAGTCGGCTGTCTGCCAAGAGCGAGACGTGCGTCGGCAAGGAGTGCCGGGACTTCGAGCGTTGCTGGGTCACGCGGCTCAGGCAGCGGGCGGCGGCGAGCGACATCATCATCGTCAACCACCATCTCTTGTTCGCGGATTTGATCGTACGAGAGGGAGCCTACGGCGAGGTGCTGCCCGATTACGATTTCCTGGTCCTAGACGAAGCGCATCAGGTGGAGGACGTGGCCACCGAGTACTTCGGGTTGACGGTGAGCAGCTTTCGAGTCGAGGAGCTGGCGCGGGATGTCGCGTCTGCTTGGGAAGCCCGACGGCGACACGGTTCTCTCGAGCAAGTGCGCATGGTGCGGCGGGCCGCGCAGGAGTTCTTCGACGCCTACCGAATCGGCAAGGACCGATTCCGTATCGCCAAGGGAAGAGAGCCTTCCGGGGCAGCGAGGCACTACCAAACGCTCCGTCACGAGATCGAGCGTCTCGCGGCCGACCTCAGGGGGATTCCGGAGCCGGACGAGTCCACCGTCGCTCTCGCCCGGAGATCGGCCGAGATCGTTTTCGATCTGGAGCGCATCCTGACGAGCTCCGATGAGGAAACCGTCGCATGGTGCGAGACGCGCGAGCGCTCGGTCGTGCTACGCGCGTCGCCCATCAACGTGAGTGAGATGGTGAGCAAGAGCCTCCTGGAGCGAAAGCGAAGCGTGATTCTAACTTCGGCGACTCTGTCCATCGAAGAATCGCTGGAGTACACCCGAAGGCGCCTGGGCAGCAACCCCCGGGATCAAAAAGTGCTGCCCTCGCCGTTCGATTTTTCTCGACAAACCGTGCTCTACGTCCCACGAGACATGCCGTCGCCCCGCGATCCTATGTTTCTCCAAAGGGTGGCCGAGGAGGTGCTCGCTCTGACCCACGCTAGTCGCGGACGGGCCTTCGTGCTCTTCACCAGCTTCGCCAATCTCCACGCGACTCGGGACCTCATCGCCGACCGAATTCAGTTTCCCTTGCTCGTTCAGGGGGAAGCACCGCGCGGTGAGCTCCTCGACCGTTTCCGAGTGACCCCGGGCGCGGTCCTGCTAGCGACCTCGAGCTTCTGGGAGGGTGTGGACGTCGTGGGAGAGCAGCTTTCCTGCGTGATCATCGACAAGCTTCCGTTCGCCGTGCCGGGCGACCCTCTGGTGTCGGCCCGTATCGACTGGCTGGAGAGTCGAGGCGCGAGCGGGTTCCACGACTACCAGGTACCGATGGCCATCCTCGGGCTCAAACAGGGCCTCGGTCGGCTCATTCGTTCCCGTAGCGATCGCGGTGTGCTCGCCCTCCTCGATAGCCGGGTGGTGCGCATGAGCTACGGCGAGCGCTTTCTAGCGAGCCTGCCGCCCTTTCCTCTGGTTCACCGGCGAGAGGAGGCGGTCGCTTTCTTGGGCTAGCGCCGGTTCGACTTGACCGCCCAGGAGGGATTGGCC
>JBOGJF010000849.1:0-2132 GCA_050747785.1 Vicinamibacteria bacterium | reverse complement strand
GTTCCCGGCTGATCGGCCGAGACGAGCGGAAGGCGCCCGACCGCGTTCGCCAGAACCCAGTGATCCTCGATGAGATCGTCGGCGAGAAAAGCGCGGTTGTTTTTCCCGGAGACGAGCGCCACCCGGTTCCGCGTGGGCGAGTAAGCGGAGGCGGCGAGAAGCCGGCCGAGGGGCGGGCCGTTCTCGGGAGCGAGCTGGATCCACTCCGGGCTTCCCGCGGTGCCGTCGGCGTTGGTGAGCATCCAGAGATCGTTAGCGACGAAATTGAGATCGTCGTCGAGACCGGCGCTTGTGCCGCCGAAAACGACGAAACGCCGCGCCCCTTCGTCGTAGATACCGGAGTGGCCCCAACGCGGCGCGGGAGAAGCGCCCGCGAGCTCGGTCCAATGAGGCGTGCCGTCGAGACCGTTGGCGCCCGAAAGCACCCAGGTGTCGTTCAGAACCTGGTCGGTCGCCTGGCGACCGCCGAAAACGATGAAGCGGTTCGTGGCACCGTCGTAAGCGGCTGCCGCGTTGGCGCGCGCGGAGGGTGTGGGGCCGCTCGGGAGAAGCTGCTCCCACTCCGGGGTACCGATGCCGTTCGCGTCTTTGAGGACCCACACATCATCGAGATCGGGGCCCGAGTCTCCCTGCGAGCCTCCGAACAACATCAATCGGTTCCTTGCGGGATCGAAAGCGGAGGCGGCCCCTTTTCTCGAGACCGGCGCGTCCGGAAGGCGAATCCATGCGGGCGTGCCGCCCAGTCCGTTGGCATTGGTGAGCATCCAGGTGTCCGAGAGCGCAACGTCGCAGTCCGCCGTGCAGCCGCCATGAAGAATGAGGCGGTTGGTCGCGGCGTCGTAGGCGGCGGCAGCCTGCTGTCTTCCCACCGGACCTCCGGCCGGGGCGGCCGGGGCCAAGGTGAACCACGTCGGAGGACCGCCAGCGGCGGTGGCATTCGCCAGGATCCAAAGGTCTTCTGGGTGGAAGTCCGGGCCCGCTTCGCCGCTGAAGAGGATGAGGCGATCGGTCGCGTTGTCGTAGGCGGCCGCGGCGCCGGCGCGAGGTCCGGGCCCGGCATTGATGGCGCAAAGCTCCATCCAGCTCTGACTGTCGGTCGCGAACGTGGTTCCGAAAAAGACGTCGTGCGTCACCGGGTCGCCGTCCGGGTCGCTCGACGTCCAGGAAAGTATGGGATCGAGAGCGATTCCGGTCGCACCGTTCCCCGGGAAACGGTCGCTGGGGGCCGCGGGATGATGGTTCGAGACGTCGTCGTCTTCGACCGTCACCACGCCCTCGGCATCACTGATGAGAGCGCCCACGGGATTCCCGATGAGCAGCATGAAATCTTCGTCGTCCTCGCCGGCCAGATCGCCGACGATAGGGACTTGAATAGTCTGGACCAACTCTCCGGGCTCGAATTCCAGGTTTCCGAAGCGGGTCAAGTAGTCGCATCCGGAGCGCGCGGTACCATCGAAGGTGCTGAAGTCGACGGACACCATGTCGGTGCTGGGGCTCGAAAGGCTGACCTGGACCGACGCCTCGACCATCCCATCGTGACCTTCCACGACGACGGCATCGCTCACCGATAGCTCCACGTCCGCGGGCGGCAGCACCTGAACGTTGACGTCGTCGCTCACGGTGAACTCGCCGTCGCTTGCGGTCAGCCTCAAGACGTAGTCACCGGCCACGCTGAAGCGGGCGGTGGTCTCGGGCTGGTCGGGGGTCCCGAAATCCACGGCCGCGGGGCCGTCCACCTGAGTCCAGGAAATCGTCAGGACGCTTCCAACCGGCAAGCCGTCGTCCGAGACGGTCCCGCTCAAAGTGACGGTGTCTATTGGAAAGGTAATCGTCTGGTCGGGCCCCGCGTCCACCGAGGGCGGTTGATTGCGCGACGTGACGTCCACGGTGACCGTCGCGACGTCCGTGCCACCGTGTCCGTCGGTCACCGTGTAGGTGAACGTATCCAGGCCGCTGAAACCCTCGTCCGGAACGTAGCGAACCGTCCCGTCCGGATTGATGCTGATCTCGCCGTGAGCGGCCATGCCAACTTCCTCGACCGCGAGCGCATCACCGTCGGGATCGCTATCGTTGGCGAGCACGTTGATATCGACGGGATCCTCTTGAAGCGTCGTGGCGGAGTCGTCCACGGC
>JBOGJF010000848.1:0-5110 GCA_050747785.1 Vicinamibacteria bacterium | reverse complement strand
ACGAGGTGGGCGACCTGACCGGCGGTGTCCACTTCAAAAGTAGCACCGCTTGACGGGTGAGCCATCAAGTTTGTGCCTTCGATCTTCACGTGCTCGAGTCCATTGTCTCTAGACCATGGACGAGCGGGAGGAAGCTCCGAGAGACGGTACTGAAGGTATCGCGGGCCGTGGCGTGTAATGTACGCATCGGCTCGGCCGAAGACGGTGAACCAACTATAGCCCGGGAACAGATCGCTCGCGAGGTTGAACGTCGCTAAGGCTTCAAATCCAGCCGGCCGGACCGGCGGAACGCTTCCCTCCGCCCAGGGCGCTCCGTGACTGACAAGATAAAGGTCAGGCTCGAGAAACCGCCTACTGTTCAGCCGCGTCGTGTCATTGAAAGGGCGTCTAGCCTCAAACGCAATCCAGCCGAAGCCAGAAGCGACAACCTCGTTGCCGGCAGCAAACTGATCGAGAAATATTCCAGCCATTCGCCGATCGTTGTCGAAGGCTTCCCAAGCCTCAATCGGGTTCCCTGACGCAAGATGGCGGTATGTCACCATCACCGCACCTTCGGTCGCCAGTCCGAGTAGGACGGCCATGGCGACGCCAAGAGGTGCCTTCGCATACGGCGGCATGACGGCGCGACGGATCCTGCCGATCGCAGCGCAGGCGAGGATGATCGGGGGAGGAATCAGAACGGTGAGGTACCAAGGGTAGTAGTCGCCAAGATCGACGAAGGACAAAGCGATCGCGTGAAGGAGAAACCACCCGCCTAGCGTTAGAACTGCGAGCTTGGCTGTTTCCGAGAGCGATCTGAGCGCGGCAAGCGCCGATAGCGCAACGAGGACCAAGCACCACCGACGGTTCGACAGGAGAAAACCGAGGACCCACAGGTGGTTGAAGGGCTGTTCGCTCCCTTCCAACTTGACGCTCAACGAGTTCGGCACGGGTGAGCCGTAGTAGTACTGCGCGAAGATCGTCCACGGAAGAATCACAGCGGCGCTGACCACGGCGACTCGGAACGGGAATCGGCCCTTGATCAATACCCAGGCCGCGACGGCGGCGAGAGCGAGCAGGCCGGCATCGAGCTTGTTCCAAACCGCGAGTCCCAGAAAAATTCCGGTCGCAGTCTCATTGCCGTTCAGGATGGCCGCGACGACCGCCAGGCCCAGAAAGACTGCCAGGATCGACTCCATGCCGCTCAGTGCGTGATAGCGAAAGAAACTTTCGGCTACCAGCAGGGTGCCTGCAAGAAATCCCGCCAGTCGGGAACCGGAAAGACGGGTGGTGCAGTACAAAGTAAGCAGGGCCACAGCCACAAAGAGCACGAGACCAAGACCTCTAGCCGCCGCTTCACCATCGATCCCACTGCGAACAATCACCGATAGCAGGAGAGCGTACAGTGGATTGCTCGTGCCGAGGACGCGCTCGTGATCGTTGTACGTGAGTCCATGGCCTCCTACGAGGCGCTCAACGTACCTAAGCGTGATCGCCGCGTCGTCTCCGAGGATATTGGGTTGCAGCCTCCAGCCGATCAGCGCAGCCACGATCGCTAACACTCCGTACGGGAGCCATGCACTGGCTCCAAACCGCGTGGCGGCTTTGAGGTGTTGGCTCATGGACCCGACCGCTTGCAAGCGCGCAAGGAATGGACAGGAGATTGTATCCGACGACGAAGAGAAACCGGATCGGCACCCCCGGAGGAGTGACCAGAGGCATCTCGGTTCGAGTGACGTTCAGATAGTGACACGCCGAGTGTGGAGCAGGTCATCCCGGCTCCGCTCGGAGCCGGGATACTTGATGGCTGGATTTGCGCGTGGAAGCCGCCGGCTTACCAGCGAATACCCGCGAGGACCGACCAGTAAAATTCGGCTCCTTCTTCGAAAGCGCGTTGTCCCAAAAGCTCCACCGCAAACTTGCGGTTGAACTCCACGCCTCCCATGAATTGCATTCCAGCGTCCTTCTCCCACTCGTGCTCGCTGACACCGAAGTTCTCGGTCTTCACGTAGCTGGAGATCAGTCCAGCGCCCCCTCCAGCGTACGGACGTACCGCCTGCGCCTCGGACTTCCATTTGAAGTTCAAGAAGACATTGGCGGGCACGGTCGTCATCTTGAAGTCTCCTTCGGACTCACTCCGGTAAGCACCCTGAAACTCCAGCCCCCAGAAGCCCTGAGGATGGAATCCCCAATCGCTGCCTGCGGAAACGAACCAGCGATCTCCGATATCGCCCACATCGGGGTGCAGGACCATACCCAGCTTCAGGAACGCGTCGCCCGCCTGTGTGTCTGTGGGTAACGCCGCTAACGAGACGATCAGCGCGAGTGCAATAACCATCGATCGACTCTTCATGTAACCTCCACTGGCCTTTGGTTTTGTTGCGGGATCGACCGAACCCGTGCAAGCGGCATGCCACGCTCTTCGGTTCAAAGTCCCAGTGTTTTCAAGCCATTTGGTCGCTTACCAGGGGTACCTGTAGGGTTTTCCACTGAGGCGTAGGAGGTTGCGATCGGCCCGGAACGATTCTCGCCGAGATGCTCGGCATACGGCCCTGACTCGTGTTCCGCGGGCGGACCATGGCGACGATGGCGGCACGCGCCGGTGTGGCGCAAAGCCCGGAGCCACTCAAAGCCCCCGATTCGCTCGCTTGCGGCTCCGAGAGTCAGGGTCAAGCAGAGGGCGTCGTCCCTTCCTTCAGCTTGAAGGTCAAGGTCGTTCCTGAGCGCCTTGCCGGGCCAGGTTCCTTGCCAGGTTCCTTTTGTGACAGCCCATCTGTATCCTGTAGATCATCGTGTTGCGTGTGATGTGCACGAACTTCGCGGCTGTCGAATTGCACGAAATCGTCTTTCCTCTCGGATTGATGCACGGACGGTGGTCACCGTCCTGGAAGGCACAACACAAGGTGACACAGAAGGAGGTCTGATGAGATCTGTGTTCACAAGCTACTTAGCCCTAGCACTTACGGGCTTCGCCCTTGCGAGCTCCTTCGCTTGCGCGACTCCCGAGCAAGGTGCCCCTTCGCGGGGTCTCGTCGAGCAGGAAACGGGCGGGTCCGCGGACCCAGAAGCGGAGCTCGATGAGATCCAGACGAGGCTCGAGGCCGTCAAGGCGCAGCTTTTCGACAGGGGTCAGTACAACTGTTGCATCCAACCGCCATGCGATTGGTGCGCTCTGCACGAGGGCTCGTGCGCGTGCCTCAGCAACCTTCTCGGCGGCGATGCCGTCTGTCCGGACTGCGGCCTGGGCTGGCACAATGGCCAAGGCATCGCGGAGGGGATCGATCCCGCCAGTGTGAAGTGGAACATCACGCACGAGCACCCGGCGGCAGGCCACCAGCGCTGAGCGA
The DNA here is from genome assembly GCA_050747785.1 of Vicinamibacteria bacterium. Taxonomy (GTDB): domain Bacteria; phylum Acidobacteriota; class Vicinamibacteria; order Marinacidobacterales; family DATDRI01; genus CBDANW01. The sequence continues at coordinate 1,784 of JBOGJF010000848.1, read as the reverse complement.
CCTCTCGTTGATAGGATCGGAGCCGACAAGCTCTAAAGGAATCGATAGGCAAATGACCCCGCCTCACGAGCATCGCCACGCCGGCGCAAGTGGAGCTCAAGATCACGGCCACCATGCCCATAGGGTGGAGGACTTCCGCCGCCGCTTCTGGGTATCGCTTCCCCTCACGCTGCCTGTTCTCGCGCTGGACCCTATGATCCAGTCGTTCCTGGGAGTGGAGGCGGCCTGGCGCTTTCCGGGGGATTCCTATCTTCAATTCGCGTTCGCTAGCGCCATCTTCTTTTATGGCGGCCGGCCTTTCCTCGAGGGCCTCTTTCAGGAATTGGCGGAGAAGCGACCCGGCATGATGACCCTCATCGCCCTCGCCATTAGCGTGGCCTACGGCTATAGCAGCTTGGTGGTCTTCGGTCTAAGAGGCGAGCCTTTCTTCTGGGAGCTGGCGACCCTGATTGACATCATGCTCCTCGGTCATTGGATCGAGATGCGATCCGTGCTGGGGGCCTCGGCTGCCCTGGAGAAGCTGGTCCGACTCATGCCTTCCGAGGCCCACCGACTGGCTGAAGACGGCTCGGTTGAAGAAGTTCCGGTCGCTCATTTGCGCAAAGGGGACCGCGTCCTGGTGAAGCCGGGCGAAAAGTTCCCGACGGACGGGATCATCGTGGAAGGGCGAACGACGGTCAATGAAGCGATGCTTACCGGGGAGAGCCGGCCGGTCGAAAAAGGAGAGGGCGATCGAGCGATTGGCGGCGCCATCAACGGCGAGTCTGCAGTGACCCTCGAAGTCGAGAAAACGGGTGCCGAGACGTACCTCTCGCAGGTTATCCAGCTGGTTCGGCAGGCGCAAGAGTCTCGTTCGCGCTCCCAGGATCTGGCAAACCGGGCAGCGTTGTGGCTCACGATAATCGCTCTCACCGCGGGGAGTGTGACGCTCAGCGTCTGGCTCATCGCCGGCAGTGACTTCCATTTCGCGCTCGGACGCATGGTGACGGTGATGGTCATCACCTGCCCCCACGCCCTGGGCCTCGCCGTTCCTTTGGTGGTGGCGGTTTCCACCGCGCTGTCCGCAAGCCATGGCCTCCTCATTCGCGATCGATCCGCTTTCGAGAGGGCCCGCGCGTTGCAGGCGATTGTCTTCGACAAGACGGGGACACTCACCGAGGGTCGCTTCGGTGTCACGGACGTCGTCTCGTTAGGTGAGGAGAGTGGCGAGGAGATCCTACGACTGGCGGCGAGCTTGGAAAGCCAGTCCGAGCACCCCATCGCTGCAGGAGTGGTCAGCGAAGCGCGAGAGCGTGGGCTGTCCTATCCGACGCCCCGGGACTTCAAGGCCATACCCGGCAGGGGAGCGCAGGCCAACGTGGACGGACGGCCGATCAAGGTCGTAAGCCCCGGCTACTTGAGGGAACAGGGCGCGGCGCTCAACGACCCTCGCCTGGAGAAGCTCGCAGAGCAGGGCAAGACGGTCGTTTACGTGCTCGTCGACGACAGGCCGAAGGGTGTGATCGCTCTGGCCGACGTCATCCGACCGGAGTCCCGCGAAGCGCTCCAAGGTCTCAAAGGGATGGGTATTCAGGTGATGATGCTCACCGGGGATTCGAACGCGGTCGCTCAATGGGTCGCGAAAGAGCTCCGGTTGAACGACTACTTCGCCGAGGTGCTTCCTCACCAGAAGGCCGCGAAAATACAGGAGGTCAAGTCGCGGGGGCTCATCGTGGCCATGACCGGAGACGGTGTCAATGATGCGCCGGCTTTGGTCGAGGCCGACGTGGGGATCGCCATCGGCG
>JBOGJF010000847.1:0-2409 GCA_050747785.1 Vicinamibacteria bacterium | reverse complement strand
AACAGGCACAATCCCCGAGGCGTGAAACGCAAAATGAGCAACTACCCGCTCCGCCGTCGCGGCGGCAAGCGCTCACCGCCCATTAATGTCGCGAAGGCCATTAGGATCGTTAAGTGACGAGTATTGGGGCTAGCCGTCGTAGTCTTCTTCTTCCGGTTGAGGAGCTCGGCACGAAGGGCACACGACCGCCATATCGAGCATGAGAGCGCCACAGAACGGGCATTGCGTTCTCGGATAGTTGTCGTACTTTTCGATCGACATCTCGAACGCTGCATCGCGTGTGGTGTCCTGGCCGCAGGCGGGACACAGAACGGTTCCTTCCTCGATCGGGCTCATACAGTAAGGGCAAAGTACGATCTCGCTCATGAGTAGAACCGCCGGATGTCAAAGCCGCGCCTTAGCGCAAACTCGAAGTAAGGCTCCCGCGGGTCCGCACCAGCGAGCTGATAGATCCGCTCGCGGTGTTCGGAGAAGCGCAGATCGCTATGGGCGAGACTCCGCTCGGATTCAGTGAGGCTCTCGTAATTGGGGCTCTCCTTGGCGCGGCCGAGACAGTTCAGACAGATATCTCCAAGTAGGCCGGAACCAGTAATCGTGGGGTAGATATCCAACTCCATCATTTCTTCGCCGGACATCTTGAGCGGCAGATAAACTTCCCCGCGAACCAGGTGGGCATGAGGCCCGAGCAGCTTGAGACCTTCCGGGAATTCAACCTTGGCCGGGTCCACGGCTTCGTATCCCATTACCCTCCATGCGCCGGAGGCGAGTGGCTTGCCGTCAATGAAGATTCCGGGCAGCAGGAGTTCGGATCGGGCGGCGAAGGGAGCTTTCGATGTATCGCGGTACACTTCGACCAGGATGGCTCCGTCGAAAAAGCTGAGCATCGAGCCCGCCGGCAGAAGCCGCGGTTTGACGCACTGGTTCTTGACGTCCAGTTGAACGCGGCCGCACATGAACTCGTCGGCCGGCAGGGGGAAGGAAAATAAGTCGCCGGCCTTGAACTTCGCCATGTCTTTTATTCTCACACGCAGGGATTGTGGAGATTCCGGTAGAGCTTGAACTTGTCTTCGGTGATGGCGTCAATCGAGTTTCTCAAAGCTGCTTTGCCGCCGTTCTTATCGATGAAGTGCTGCTCCCAGACAGCCGTTTCGTACGGCGTCCAGCCGCCCGCGGGAGGCGGTGCGGAGGCGACGCCCTTAATCTGGAAAACGTTGTCAGGGAAGTTGGGAGCCTTACGGAGCTTGCTTCTCTTGGGAACGAACAGCGCACTGTTCGGGTCGTCAACGTGCTCGAGAAGGCGGGTGCGGACGTCGCCATGCTCAGTCTTGCCGACATAGACCACTTTTCCGCCCTCTCGCACCTCGTAGATATTGGTTGGAGTTTGCACCTGGCTTTCGAAGGCGGAAATCTTCTCGTCCCCGTTGTGTACGAGGACGCCGGCCGAAGCAACGAAGAAGTTGTGCTGCCCTTCAACCTCCACGTTGAAAGTTGCCTCATCGGCGCACACGACTTCGGTGGAAACCACCACGGCCTCGCCTCCGTCGACGGTCCGCAAGCGCGCGCCTGCCTTCAGTTCCATGCCCTTCACCCAGCGCCCGAGATCTACTGCCCAGAACGGATGGAGGCGCGTTGACCAGAGCTTGCCTAGCTCGGTCTCGATGGCCACCAGGAATTGAGTCCGGTTGTGCAGCGTTCGAGTGACGGTGCTGGGGACGGCGGCGCCGGTGGGGAAATCGAAGGCAACCACTTGATCGCCGGCGCGCAAATCTTCGATCAATCGGTCGCCAGCGGGAGTCTTCACGAGAGTCGCCGCAGGGAAGCAAGGAAGGGCGCTCCCGCCACGTTCATAACCGTTCCACTTCTCGACAGCGGGGCCTTCTGTGGGAAGTGTATCCCTGACCTTTCCTTCCGGCGAGATCGGCGCCTTGGGGTCCTTGAGGCGGCCGGTCTCCGGGTTGAGCCGCTCGCCGTTCTTGAAGCGGGTCTTGAGCTGCTTGGTGGATAGGCCCGTGTCGGAATGACGCGCGCGGTAGTCCGCGATGAATTCCTTCTCGGTGAGTGTCGGGTCATCCCACTTCTTGCCGGACGGGCCAACCTGATCGGCCGGCTTCGGCGTCGTAGCACCGTCCTTGGGCGTCGTACCCGTGTCCTTGGGCGTCGCACCCGTGTCGGCCGGTTTTGGTGTAGCGGCGTCCGGAGCCGGCTTGGGTGTGGTGGGCTCAGCTCCATCGGTCTTAGGCCCAGGCGCCTCGGGCTTGGCCGTCACGCGCGCGTCCATCTTCTTGTTGAACGAGTCGAGATCCGCTCCGGCGGTCTCGCGCACCTTGGGGTCCGGAGACTGCATGCGCGACTTGATGTTGTCGAGCTCGGCCCTGGCGGCCGCGTCGGCGTCGAGGACCGACTTATATT
>JBOGJF010000846.1:0-6248 GCA_050747785.1 Vicinamibacteria bacterium | reverse complement strand
GATGAAAGGTTCTTAGTACCTGAAGCATTGGGACTTGTCAAGACGCGGCGGGTTGCGGAACCGTGTACGTTCAGCGAAGATCTCGGCGTGACGAGCGCGGTGCTCAAGAGACTCGCGTTGCTCCTGCTGATTCTCGGCGCCGGAGCGCTGGCTACCGTCTGGCTTGCGCGGGGCCCGGACGCGCTTCGATTAGTCGACCAACTCGAAGCGGCGGACCTCGACTACCGGACCGGCCAGTTTGCTTCCTTCGCGCCGGATTCCAACCTGTCGGGAGCGGTGACGCTCGACGGAGAAACCCAACCCTCCTTGACGCCTCCGCTCCCCGCAAGCCTTGACTTCGACGTGAGAGTGCCGGCCGACCCGGTCCTTCAGTTCTCGGTTGGGATTCAGAGCGAGCGCGAGGTCAGCCGGGCCAAGGTCGAGCTCGAGGTCACGGTGGAGTCGGAGGGCGAACGGACGACCGTCTACCGGGAGGTCTTTCGTTCCTTTCAGATGAACCGCTGGTACCCGCGCCGGATTGACCTGAGCGCCTGGTCCGCGAAGGCGGCCCGACTCTCGCTCCATACACGACCCGCTTTCGGAGTCGCGAGCGCCCCGTGGGCAGACCGCGTCCGAGTGGCATGGGGAGACCCCATCCTGACGCGTCGCGAGGCGCGTCCGGCGACCGCCGGTTCCCTCGGTTCTCATAGCGGCGAGCGGCCTTCCATCTTGCTCGTGCTGGTCGATACGCTCCGCGCCGACTACCTGGGCTCCTACGGTTTCGAGGGCGACGTTTCGCCCGCCATGGATCGACTCGCCGCGGAGTCCGTACGCTTCGCGAACTGCTTTTCTCAAGCGCCCTGGACCAAACCTTCGGTCGCTAGCCTCTTCACTTCGCTTTACCCGGAGGCTCACGGCCTCACCAACCATGAGGGATTGTTTTGGGGGCCGGAGCAGACAGGAATGACAACGGGCGTGATGCCGGAGGAGGCATTCACCCTGGCGGAGGCACTACGCGAACGTGGTTACCGCACCGCCGGCTTCATGACCAACCCGATGCTGGCTCCCACGTACGGATTCGATCAGGGGTTCGAAACCTACCAGTTCTACGAGGTTCAAGACCTGAGCAATCTGGTCATGGACGCGGCGTACCACTGGCTCGACGCATTGCCCGCCGGTCAACCCTTCTTCGCCTACGTACACTTCATGGACGTCCATGGACCCTATGATGCTCCTCGTGAGGATGTGGACGCCTTGAGAGACAGCCCGAGCCTGGGAAGCCCCTACCACCTGACCGAAGAGGATATCGAAGGCATTTCCGGCTACCTCAAGAGAATCCCCTGGGCACAAACGGAAGAAGCACGAGAGCTCCTGAATTGGCGGGCCCAATACGCGGCCGGTATTCGAGACTTCGACCGCCGTTTCTCGTCATTCATCGAGAGGCTCCGTGCTTCGGGTCGCCTCGATCAGACCTTTTTGGTTCTGACGTCGGATCACGGTGAGGAGCTCTTCGAGCACGGGTCCTGGGATCACGGCCATTCCTTGTTCGACCATCAGCTCCACGTTCCCCTTTTCATTCGAAGGCCGAACGGAGAGGGAGCGCGCGTGGTCGAGAACGTGGTCAGTGTCATCGACATCATGCCCACCTTGCTGTCTATTGCCGGCATCGAGCCGCCGGCCTCGCTACAAGGAAGAGACATTTCCCGTCTATTCTCGGCTTCGCTCATCGTGCGGCCCGATGATAGCGAGGATAACGATGATAACGGGGTGAGCCATGGCACCGCGACCAGCGACCGGCCCGGCCTTCATTCGGTCCGGACGCGCCGGCACAAGCTCATTTACAATCTCGACAGCGGGGAAAACTGGCTCTTCGACATGGAGAGCGATCCGGGAGAGCAGAAGAACCTAGGCGGCCAACGAAAGGAAACGGTCCTCAGATTGCGGGAGCAGCTACTCACCCACGTCGCCGAGGCCACCGCCCAGGGAGCCCTCGAGAAGCGCATTGCTCCCGTACCGGGCGAGCTGGTCGAGCGGCTGCGAAGCCTCGGCTACGTTCAATGAGTCCTTGGTCACCCGCGGAAACGCGCGGCTGGACGCATCGAGCTCGGCTAGCGGGTCAGCCGATAGATCAGGACGGCTGCGCGCTGCGAGGAGATTCGAAGGGACTCGAGGTCGAGCTCTTCTCTGGTCGAGTGCGAACCGGAGCCAACGGGCCCCAGCCCGGCCAGCGCGTCGACGAGCGGGGCGACGAACGAAATATCCGCCGCTCCCCGCGAGGCGGGGTCCACCGGCTCGATGGCACCCAGGCCCAAGTCGCGGCTCACGTCGTCGAAGGCCGCCAGTAGCTCATAGTCACCCTGGTTCGGCGCCATCGCCGGGTACTCGTCCTCGGGAAAGTGGATCTCGGCGGAGGTGCCAGAAAGACTCCGGCCCACGATGGCTTGCATGCGGGCCTTGGCCTCTTTCTTCTGCCGCTCCGAAATGAAACGCAGCTCGCCTTGAACCGTGACCGTCTGCGGGATGACATTGGGCTTTCCGAAAGCCGTGCCGCGGCCCGCTTCGGGGTCGAATTCGGTCGACGTGCCTCCCAGAATGACTCCCGGGTTGAAGGTTAGGTACTCTTCCCCACCCAGCTCCTCGCGAAAGGCGTTCAGGATGCGGGCCGCCTCGTAGATGGCCCCGTAACCAAAGGTGGGCGAGAAGACTCTAGACGAGTGGCCTTCCTTGCCGGTTACTTCGAGTATCCAGGTCCCGGCGCCGCGACGAGCCACGGTCGCGTCGTTTCGTCCCACTCCCCCTTCGAACTCCAACGCCACATCGCTCCGGCCGGCCGCTTCGATGAGGCCAGCGCGGGCGATGTCGATCGGCCGCCCGGGCTTCTCCTCATCGCCGATTAGGGCTACCGTGATCGTTCTTCCATCGAGCACCCCCACGTGGTGAAGCGCCCTGAGCGCATAGAGCATCGCGACGTCACCACCCTTCATGTCGGCTGTGCCGGGCCCCTTCATTCGGCCGCGTTCTCGGATGCTCGTCTGGAATGGACTATCCATTTCAAAAACCGTATCCAAATGTCCGATGAGGAGGATTCGCAGGCCCCGGTTGCCGCGGCGTTCGGCGAAGAGATGCCCGGCGCGGCCCATCTCTCTGGGCATCGAGATCCACCGGGTTTCGAATCCCAACGCCTCGAGCTCGGCTTCAAAAACACGCCCCACTGCGCGCACACCCTCGAGATTCATCGTCCCGCTGTTGATGTCGGCAACGTGCTGCAGCAGTTGAATCGCCTCTTCCTGATTCTGCTCGACATAGTCCCGGAGCTGTTCTTCCGGGCGATCCAGGAGCGGTGAGCTACCCTCGACGGGAGGTGAGCCACCACAGGCGGCAAGCAACGAAGTGAGTGGAAGCGCGATCCGAGCGACGTGGAGGCTCGCCTCGAGGACGTTCACCTAGTAGATCTCCCGGTACGGGAGGGACTTCCACGACTTCAGGAGCCCGCGACATTCGTCCAGCATCACGCCCGCCGTCACGTTGACCTTGCTCTTTCCCAACCTCTTGAGAGTCTGGTTCGAGACCACGAGCTCGTTGAAACCCAGCCGCTTCACGTCCCCAACCGTGGTTCCAAAATACAGGCGAGGGATCTGCGCCCAGTGGATCGCGGCGAAGCACATCACGCACGGCTCGGTCGTGGAGTATATCTCGCAACCCTTGAAATGCGGAGAGCTCATGTGCTTCGCGGCTCGGGTGATGGCGCAAATCTCGGCATGGCGGGTGGGGTCGTTGCTCTTGAGTACCTCGTTGTGCCCGGTCGCTAGAACCTCTCCCCCGAGCACGACGCAGGCCCCGAACGGGCCTCCATGGCCGCGCTCGATGCCCCGGTAGGCTTCCGCGATGGCGATTTCCATGAAACGGCGGTGCCTATCGACCATGACCGAGCTATTTAACCAGACTTGGAGCGGCCCGTCTATCCAACTCTGCCTAGTTCAACTTCCTTGTCGACGTGTCGGCGGCTGATAGCCCTCGGGCGTCTCGCAAGAGTGCTTACGGTCGAGAACCGCAGCGGTCTAGCACGCACTTGCTACGAGGTGCTACTTATGCTACGTTCTTTACCTATGAGTAGAAATAGAACGATTACCCAGCGGGAGCTACGCAACGACTCCGGTGCAGTACTTCGGGAAGTCCAGGCCGGACGGACGATCGTCGTGACCCGCAACGGGGTGCCGGTCGCTGAGCTCCGGCCGATTCAGCCGCGCAGGTTCGCGCCACGCGCCGCGATTGCCGATGCGGCGCGGAGAGCCCCTCGGATCGACGCCCGCCGTTTGCGAGCCGACCTGGACGCGATCGTAGACCAGTCCGTCGATGGCTGAGCCGATAAAGGGTTTACTGGATACATCCGTTGTCGTAGACCTGGACTTGGTCGACCCCTCCTTTCTTCCCGACGAATCCGCGATTTCTGCCGTCACCCTGGCCGAGCTCGCCGCCGGCCCTCACGCTACCAGCGACGAGCAGGAGAGGGCGCGGCGCCAGGATCGGCTGCAGTGGGTTGCCTCGACATGGGATGCTCTACCCTTCGATTCGGAGGCCGCGCGCGCGTACGGGCGCATCTTCACCGCTACAAGGGCGGCGGGAAGATCCCCTCGAGCTCGTTTGGCGGATCTTCTTATCGCTGCGACTGCCGCGGCCAACGGCCTGCCCCTCTACACCAGAAACCCGGCCGACTTCATCGGCCTTGATTCAATTGTGACCGTCATCAAAGTCTAGACACGTTACCTTCTGGACGCGCTGGACATGGGAGGGTTCCATGGGCCGCGTTCTTCTGAACGCGGAAACAGCGCCCTGCGAACTCCTGGGAAATCACGGACTTTACGAGCGATGGAAATCCATCCATGAGACGCCACACGGTCTTGCCATTTCTTCGCTCCGTTTACCAGCGGAAAGCGAGCTTCGAGCGCTTCTAGGTCTCGCCGGATGGTGCGCGGATGCCGCGCAACCTCTGGAGGCAGATTCTCCGCTAGCTGCTCGAGGGAGGCGCCCTTCGAGCGCTCAAGCCGCTCCAGCAGAAGCCACTGGCGAACGACCTGCGCGTTCCTGGGCATTTTCCTAACAGAAAACTGAGGAGCAATACTAACCGAGATTGCGCGGGTGGGACAACCTTCACTTCCCTCGCACCAAAGACAAGAGAGCATCGCCAGCCAGCCGCAGATTGGGCCACCGCCGGGGAGCGTCCAGTTCCTCCGCCAGGTATCGCCGCCTCGCCTCGACCCGCCGAATCTTGCCATTGGACGTGCGCGGCAGAGTACCCGGCTCGACGACGCGGACGACATCGGGAACGAGGCCGATCCGCGAGGCGATGGAGTCACGCACCGCTTGGGCGAGACGCGGGTTCACCGACGGCGGGCTGGCCCGGTTCCGCTCGACGAGGATCACGAGCTCTTCTCTATCCCCACTCTCGGGCACCACGCCCAACGCGGCCGAGCAGCCTTTCCGCGCGTCGGGAAGATCGTCGAGCGCGAGCTCGATGTCTTGAGGCGCGTAGTTGCAGCCTCGCAGAACGATGAGATCTTTGTTGCGGCCGTAAAGGTAGAGCTCGTCGTCGAAGAGAAAACCGCTGTCACCCGTATCCAACCAGCCTTCGCGCGTCAAATCCGCTGGAATCGAAGGGCCGCTGACCAACACCCGACCCAGATGGCGCCAACTCGCCGAACGCCCTTTGTGGTCAGCGATCCGCAGCCGGTATCCAGGAAGCGGCTTACCGACACTCGCCAGCTCCAATCCATTCTCACGCGGCTCGGCAACGCCGCGCTCGCCAAGAGCGTGTCGATCGAAAAAACGCGTGCGCGCCCTGTCTCCCGGTGCCGCGAACGTCACCGCCAGCGCGGCCTCGGAGAGGCCGTAGACCGGTGTCAACGCGCTCTCGCGAAAACCGAAGGGCCGAAACCGGCTTTGGAATCGACGAAGGACGGACGGGGCCACGGGCTCGGCGCCATTGAGAGCCAGGCACCACGTCGAAAGATCCACTCCTTCGAGCTCATCGTCCCGGACGCGGTCCGCACAGAGTCCGTAAGCGAAGTTCGGCGCCGCGCTCACCGTCGCGCGGTAGCGCGAGATCGCGCGCAGCCAGATGGCGGGCCGGTGCACGAAGTACTCCGGTGGTATGAGGACCAAATCGCTCGGGTGCGCGAGACTGGTGAACACCGACCCCACCAGGCCCATATCGTGGTAGAGCGGCAGCCAAGAGACCGCCCGATGGGTGAGCTCGGCGCTCTCCGGATAGG
>JBOGJF010000845.1:0-2661 GCA_050747785.1 Vicinamibacteria bacterium | reverse complement strand
GTCGAGCGCGGCGCTGCCATCGGGGGGTATGGCGAGGCGGTGCTCCAGGGGTTTTCCGAAGACAACGACGACGGGACCCCGTCGGGGAGGCTCGACCAGTTCGATTTCCTCCGCGCGGTCGTGTACCTCGGCTACAAGTGGAACGAACAGTTCCTGTTCAATTCGGAGCTCGAGTTCGAGCATGCTTCGACGGACGAAGGGGGCTCGGTCTCGGTAGAGTTCGCCTACGTTGACTTCCTGTACCGGCCGGCGCTCAATCTGCGGGGCGGTATGGTTCTCGTCCCGATGGGTTTCGTGAACGAGCTTCACGAGCCGACGGTCTTCTACGGGTCGAATCGACCCCAGGTGGAAACTGTCGTCATTCCCTCAACGTGGCGTGAGAACGGCGCTGGTGCCTTCGGGGAAGTCGGTCCCCTCACGTATCGTTCCTTCGTCGTGGCGGGCCTCGACAGCGCGGGATTCTCCGCGGGGTCGGGGTTGAGGGGAGGCCGGCAAAAGGGATCGAGGTCTCTCGCCGAGGACTTCGCCTGGACGGGGAGATTGGATCTCACCGGTTTTCCAGGCTTTCTCGTAGGTGGAAGTTTCTTCCTCGGCGGGTCTGGGCAGGGTGACGTTACGCCGACTGGTGCCTCGATCGATGGAGCTGTCCATCTCTTCGACGTTCACGCTCAGTACAACTTTCACGCACTTCAAGTTCGGGCGCTCTATGCGTCGAGCACGGTGGGTGACGCCGAGCTCATCAATGAGAGTCTCGGTCTCACCGGAAACGCGTCGATCGGTTCCGAGCTCGCGGGATGGTATCTGGAAGCGGCCTACGATTTCATGGGTAGGGGTGCGTTCGACTCGAACTGGTCCGCCAGTCCCTTCGTCCGCTACGAGGAGTTCGATACGCAGGCCGAGGTGCCGTCTGGATACAGCCGGAATCCCGCCAACGATCGCTCTGTTCTCACCGTGGGTTTCGAGTTCCAACCGTTGACGAGCGTGGTGTTGAAGCTGGACTACCAGGATTATCGAAATCAAGCCGGCACGGGAACGAACCAGTGGAACTTTGCCGTCGGGTACCAGTTCTGAGCGGCTACCGGGCGGTCACGTTTGGGAGCGTGGTCCCCGGTTGGCGATGAGGATGCGAATGAGGACTCAGTCGATTTTCGCTGCGGCCGCGCTCCTCGCCATCGTGGCCGGCGAGCTATGGGCCGGACTCTACAAGACTCAAAAGCAAGCCCTCGACGAGGCTTTTCCCGGGGGCGGAATCGAGCGAACGACGGCGTTCCTGACCGATGCGCAAACCGAGCGGGTCGAAGAGCTGTCGCAGGCGCCGCTCACTTCCAAGGTGGTGAGCTACTACCTGGGATTGGACGCCGCGGGTCAGGCCGCGGGCGTGGCGTTTTTCGACACCCACGTCGTGCGAACGACCACTGAGACGGTGATGGTGCTCATCAAACCCGACGGCACGGTGCGGCGGGTCGAGATTCTTGCGTTCTACGAACCGGAGGACTACCGAGTTCGGCAAAGCTGGTTGGATCGGATGAACGACGAGGACCTGAGCGCCGATCTAACGGTCGGGCGGCGTTTGGTCCGTGTCACCGGCGCCACGCTGACGGTGCGAGCCTTGGCCGCCGCCGTGCGTCGCGCCCTGGCGCTCCACCAGGTTCTCAGGGGGGAGAGCGGGTCGTGAAATACATGGAAACCGGTGGCTTCCAGAATCACCCTCTCATGCGACTGACCATCGGGCTCACGTTGGTTCTGCTTCTCGCGTTCTGGATCACGAACTTCGCACTCTACGCTTCCAAGATGGATCTCCGTCCGAGCTCGGTGGTCCTGTATTACAACGGCTCGGAGGAGTCGTTCCTGCCGCCGCGCACGGTGGGCTCGATGGTGGAAGTCACTCATGCCCATCTGGCCATGATGGCCGTCGTCCTGCTCTTGTTGACGCATTTGGTCATTTTCTCGCCGTTCCGCAAGGGGGTGAAGCTCTTGCTCATCTGGGGCACGTTCACCGCCGCCTTGGCCTCGGAAGCCGGTGGGTGGCTGGTGCGTTTCGTGAACCCGCAGCTCGCGCTCGTCAAGGTGGGGGGCTTCTTGGCCCTGCAGGCGTTTCTAGGCGTCCTCTTGTTCACCGTCGCCCGGGCCCTCTGGTGCGCTCCGTCCTCGAATGAAAATGGGCGCGCGATCGCCAGGGATATCGTTTTGCCTCAGGACCTGGGCGAGCGCGACAGATTGGTATCGATGGGTTCGGAAGAAGACTCCCGTTAAATTCGCTCGTGTTGTTTCTAACGTGGTTCCTCACCGGGCTGCTCAGCGTGGAGGCCCGAGCGTGCCGCGAACAAACCTACTACGTGATGGGAACCGTCGTCACGTTGGAGGCTTGCGGACTTGGAGAGCCAGAGCTCGACGTCGTGATCGGCCGGGCGTACCACGAGATAGAAACGGTGGACGAGCTCATGAGCGTCTACCGGACGGAGAGTGAGCTCAGCCGGGTCAATCGACAACCCGCCGGCGCGGCCGTGCCGCTTTCCCGGCCCACGTTCGATGTCTTGGTCGAGGCCCTGCACATCGCCGAGGCGTCCGAGGGTGCTTTCGATCCCACCGTCGGATCTCTGGTCAAGCTTTGGGGGTTCGATCGCGGAGAACCGGCGCTTCCGAGCTCCGAAGCCCTTGCGC
>JBOGJF010000844.1:0-4554 GCA_050747785.1 Vicinamibacteria bacterium | reverse complement strand
GGATAAGGATCTCAATCTCAATGGGCATGTTATCCGCAAGATCGAGGCCTCGCGCATCCAGTCGGACGATCGGGTCCGCGTGGTCTTTTTCAAGATGGCACTGACGACAGGGTGGGACTGTCCGCGCGCAGAGACGATGATGTCGTTCCGCCGGGCGGTCGATCATACGCTCATCGCACAATTGGTCGGCCGGATGGTACGAACGCCGCTGGCCCGGCGGATCGAGGGAGATGAATTCCTGAACACCGTTGCGCTGTACCTCCCACATTATGACGCCGCGGGCCTCCGGGCCATTCTCGAGAAACTCCGCAACCCGGACCCAGAGACTGGCGTGGCAGTCGACGTAGAGGAAGGCAAGGCGCTCGTCAGGCTACAAAAGAACCCGGCAAAGGCGGCGCTCTTCGCTGTTCTGGAGAAGCTTCCGAGTTATACGGTCGAACGCATCACAAAGATCTCGAACACCCGACGCCTCATGAAGCTTGCGAGACAGCTTGCGGTGTTTGACGGCATCGATAAAAGTGCGCTCCAGAAGGCGAAAGATCTCATCATCGAGACGTTATCGAAGGAACTGGATCGGCTGCGGAAAGACGATAGTTTTCGCGCAACCGTGACTGCGGGTGGAGAGATCGTGGTACGCGAAGTCCACGTGGAGTACGGACAGTGGAAGGAGCCACCGACAGCAAAGGTCATGAAGATCCCGGCGACAGCGGAGAACATTGAGGATCTCTTCGACCGATGTGAACGGATCCTCGGGGAAGGCCTGAAGGACGAGTATTGGAAACGGAAAGTCGAAGCTCAGGACCCGCTTCGGGCAAAGATCGAGCTGTCCGGCTTGTTACAGAACCGTACGACGTGGGAGAAGCTCGAGGCGGCATGCAGCGCGAGGATTGACGAACTCTTTGGGGAGCATTCAGAGGCAATTGCGTCACTGAAGAATAGCCGGCGCGAAGTCTATCGCCGCATTCGAAGGCAAGCTCTGGCGCCGACGCCCGAAGGCCTCTCCTTCCCCCAGACGATCGAAGTGCGACGTGAGCCCACGCGATGGGAAGGGCACCTTTATGTCGACGAGGTCGGCGGGTTCGGCTGGGACGCGAATAGCTGGGAGGCTGCGGTACTGAACGAGGAGATGAAGCGCACGGACTTCCTGGCGTGGCTTCGATTCATTCCTCGCAGAGATTGGTCTCTCTGTATTCCGTATGGAAGCGGCGAGGACAAACCGCTCTATCCGGACTTTGTTATCCTCCGCAAGGACAAGGGAAAGGTGCGTGTGGATCTGCTCGATCCCCACAACCCTGCGCTCAGCGATGCATGGGAGAAGGCGGTGGGGCTGGCGAGGTACGCCCACAAGCATGGGGATGCCTACGGCCGAATTGAACTGGTACGAGTTGAAAAGGGTCACATTCAGCGGCTTGCGCTCCAGAATGGCGCCGTGCGGGATAAGGTCATGGCAGCGAAATCAAATGACGCGCTGGAGCGTCTCTTCGCGCAGCTCGGATGACCGCCATCAAAGCGGGTGAAGAGCGAAGGGCTCCGTGACACGCGAGTACTTCACCGTGGTGGCCGGCGAGTCGTGGGATCACGTGGTTCGGTTGCCGCGCGGCACAAGGCTCTGATCTGAACGGGACGTAAAGGACGCTGTCGGGTGATCCTGGATTATTGAAGGAAACGCTGCGCGGCGCTAAGCTGTCGTATACAGCAGATGCCCGAGGCCCCGCCCTCAACAAAACTCGACGCCATCTCGTTCGATAAGTTCCTGCGCAAGCAGGCGCCTTTGCGTTCAGACGCTCCGGTGTTCGATTTGCGTGGGGTGACGCTCATCACGCCTGCCGTCCTCGTGCAGCTCGCCGCATGGTCCTACGCCCTCGCCCAGGACGGACGACAAGCCCTCATCGAGACTGACAACGAATCGGTGAGGACATACCTCCTGCGCTCCGGCTTCGTCAAAGTGGTGAGGGGGGTTGCGAAAATCCAGCCAGAGCCGGCGGGATTGAGTTCGCTCCGCTACGAGTTCATGCGGGGCTCGAATCCGATGCTGATCGAGGTGACGCGGATCGAGAGCGGGAAGGCGCTGCCAGCGCTCTTGGACCAGTTTGTCTGGGTCCTGCGCTATCGGCTGAAGTACCCGAAGTACGATGCCTTCGACGTGACGACGGCGGTCTCGGAGATGTGCCAGAACACCTTTGATCACAACTCGGGAACCGCGGGGTTCGTCGCGATGCAGGTCTACGGTAAAGGGCCCAAGCGATTCCTCGAGATCGGCGTCTCCGATTACGGGGCGGGTCTCGCGGCGACGCTTCGCCGGAATCCGAAGAACGGCACGGTCGGGTCGGACCTCGTCGCGATTCAGCTTGCGACGAAGCTCGGAACCTCAGAGCACGACGACCCGACCAGGGGGACGGGCCTCTACCACCTCCTCGAGATCACGTACAAACATGCGGGCGCCATCCAGATCAAATCGGGGAACGCGAAGGTCTACTACCGTATGGATCGCCGACAGGGGTATGCCTTTTCGGTTCCCCCGGCGCCAGGCGTCCACGTGGCTCTGAGCCTGCCCTCCAAGGACAGGGCCGCTTGACAAGCCTCTCATACAGAGTATACACTGTACGAGATGGAAAAGCGGCTTGAACTTGGCCGGTACGGCCCCCAGCTCTGGACGCGGGAGAAGGCCCGGGAAGTCCGGAGCGCTCTCGATCCTGTACTCGATGGGCTTCGCGCCGGCGACACGCTCGTGATTGATACGGAGGGCGTCGAGGTCTTTGACTACTCCTTCGCAAACGAACTCTTCGGGAAGATCGTTCTCAGCCTCCCGCGAGAGTATCCGGGTCGGTTTGTCATCGTCGAGAATCTCACGAAGTACACCCGAGAGAACCTGGACAAGGCGCTCGACGGTATGGGACTTGTGATGATCGAGCGCAAGGGCGGCGGATTGCAACTTGTCGGGAAAGTGCATCCGGCCGACGAGAAGACGTTCGAGGCGATCGTGCGCAAGGGGGGGGCCGTCACCGCAGCCGAGCTGACTGAGAAGCTCAAGGTGAACCTGAACGCCATGAACGAACGGCTCTCGAAGCTGGCAACCCTCGGCCTGGTGCGCCGGGAGAAGGGAATCTCACCGGCAGGACGTGAGCAGTTCGAGTATCGCGTGCTCGCCTAAAAAAATTTGTGATGTGCTACAGCAACTACACTGTATGAAACGTACTAAACCAAGACGCGCGAACAGCCTCTTCGCGCCCCGCGAGCGGGGCGGCGTGATTGGCGGCCTGGGATACAAGTTCCAAGACGCCTACATCGTGACCGTTCTTCCTCAGTGGCTCGCGGATCCCGGCTTCCGATCCTTCATCAAGGAGGGCTTCGACGACGTCGACGTCGTCCTCACGAGTGCCGGCGCCGCGTCGACGCGGCACTATCAGCTCAAGGACCACGAGGTCTCCCTCGCCGAGTTCCGCGAGGTGATCGGGGACTTCGCTGTCGCGGCGCGTCGGCCGGGGGTAAACGCGACGTCATTCGTGCTCGGCTGTTGCGGCCTAGCGCCGAAGGTTCGTGCGCTCTGGCCGAAGATTCAAGAGCTTCGCGGTGCGCAGAAGACGCACTCTGATGCCGCGCTCGAAGGGACTAGGGCGGAGCTCCTCGGCGATCTCAGAAAGCTCGGGGTCTCCGCTCATGCGGATCTTCTCCTTGATGCAGTCGAGATCGACTACGAGACTCCCGGACTCCGCGCCCCAGACGCCCGAACACTCAAGGAGCGGTTCCGTGGGGCATTCATGGTGTTGCCGTTCTACCGGGGCGAGGACGCCGCGGTCCTCGACCGCCTGTTCGAGGGGCTCATGATCCGGGTGAACAAGGCGGTGAGGATCGGCATCTCTCGCGAGGACGTGGAGGGATTGATCACCACCGAACTCGCCGCCGCGGTCAAGGGCCGCGCCGTCGTTGTCTACCTGCACGGCTGGGCGCGCCAGGCCTACGACCTCGCGGCCGACGAGCAGCTCGACTGGACGCGGCACTTCGACCACGCGACCCTCCGCGTGCCGCCCGTGGACGTCTGGGAGCGCGAACTCCTGCCGGGGCTCCGAGCCCTTCGCGATCGTCTCGACCGTGATGGGCACCGCCGGATGATCTGGCTGCGTGCGCGGGCGCCGCTCTCGGCGGGACTTGCCTTCGGGCACGCCTTCGCGGAGGCCGCCGGATACGGTATCCGGGTCCAGCAGCCGAGCCCGGGCGCCAAAGAAGCGCTTCAGTACTGGGAGACCGATTCCCCGGTTGCGGAGGCCGAGATCCTCGCGTGCCGCGAGATCGAGGATGATCCAAGCGGCGATGAGATCGTGGTCGGCATCGGGGTGACCGATGATCCCGAGCCCAAGATCGGGCAGTACCTCGCGAGCGCGGGGCTGAAGGTCCGCGCGTCGCTCTTTCTCTCACCGGCGGGCGGCGCCTCGGCCACAGCGCTCGACGCGCAGACAGTCGGCGCCTTCGCCTTGGCCGCGAAGCGCGAGATCCGCCGCGCATGCAACCGCTATTCGCCCCGCCTCATCCACTTCTTCTACTTTGGCCCCCTCGGCC
>JBOGJF010000843.1:0-5942 GCA_050747785.1 Vicinamibacteria bacterium | reverse complement strand
TTGTCGAAGCGCTCATGGATGGATATCTTTCTCCAGGGCCGACCACCAGGCATCTCTCAAGGCGGAAAGCTCGAGGGAGATGGCGTCGACACCATTCAGTTGTACGCGGAGCCTTTCACCGCCGGTGACGCCCAGCCGCGAGAGTGGAATGCCGTGACGTTCGGCAAGTGACTCCAGAGCCTCCGCCCGATCGGGCTGGACGCTGAGCAGCATCCGGCTCTGACCCTCGCTGAAGAGAAGCGCGTCGACTCGAGCCGGGCACTCCAAGGACACCGTGGCCCCTACCATTTCGCCCAAGGGTCCGAAGAGACACTCGACGAGCGCAACTCCCAGACCGCCCTCGCTCAGATCATGTGCGGAGCGCAGCCATTGGCGTGTCGCGGCTTCCCGGGTAAGGACGTGCAAGGCCCTTTCTCTATCCAGGTCTAATGCGGGTGGCAGCCCGAGGATCGCCTGGTGGATGATCTTGAGGTATTCGCTGCCGCCCAGCTCGTCGGTCGTTTCTCCAGCGAGATAGATCCAGTCTCCGCCACCCTTGAAGTGATGGGTGACCCTATGAGACTGGTCTTCCAGAATCCCCACCGTGCCCACGATGGGCGTGGGAAAGATGCTCTCGCCTTCCGTCTCGTTGTAGAAGCTGACGTTGCCGCCGGTGATGGGTACCGAAAGAGCACGACAGGCATCGGCCATCCCATCGATCACGCGGGCAAATTGCCACATGACCTCGGGCTTTTCGGGGCTCCCGAAGTTGAGACAATTGGTAGCGCCCACGGGCGTGGCACCTACCGCCGCCAGGTTTCGGCAGGACTCCGCAACTGCAAGGGCGCCACCTCGATAAGGATCGAGATAGGCATAACGGCCGCTCCCGTCGAGGCTCATGGCTAGAGCGAGCGGTGTTCCTTTCAGGCGAATGACGCCGGCATCCGATCCGGGAAGCACGATGGTGTTGCTCTGCACCATGTGATCGTATTGCTGAAAGACCCAGTGTTTGTTGGTGAGCCCGTGAGAGCAGACGAGACGTTGCAAGACATCCCCAGGATCTCGCGGCTCGGGAATTTCGTTCAGATCGAGTCTCGCCGTTTTCTGGAGATAGGCGGGTCGTTCGAGCGGACGCTCGTAAATAGGGCCTTCCTCCACCAGGGCCGGGCACGGCACCACCGCGACTTCGCCTCCTCCATCGCGCACGCGCAGCATGCCGTCGGCAGTCACGCGTCCAATGGTGACCGCATGTAAATCCCACTTGTCGAAGATGGCCTCGACCTCCGCCTCACGACCCTTCTTGGCCACCAGCAACATTCTTTCCTGGGACTCCGAGAGCATGATCTCGTAAGGCGTCATCCCCTTTTCACGCTGGGGGACCTTGCTGACGTCGATTTGGATCCCGACGCCTCCGCGCGCCGCGAGCTCGGACGTCGAACAGGTCAATCCGGCCGCTCCCATGTCTTGAATCGCAACCAACGCGTCGGTGGCCATCAATTCCAGGCACGCCTCGAACAAGAGCTTTTCCATGAAGGGATCGCCGACCTGAACGGTGGGCCTTTTTTCCTCGGCCGCCTCATCGAACTCCGCGGAGGCCATGGTGGCTCCATGAATGCCGTCCTTGCCTGTCTTGGCCCCCACGTAGATGACCGGGTTCCCCTCGCCTTCTGCGCGAGCCAGGAAGATCCGGTCCTTAGGAGCGATGCCGAGGCAAAAGGCGTTCACCAAAGGGTTGAGGCTGTAACACTCTTCGAAGGCCACCTCTCCGCCGACGGTCGGGATCCCGGTACTGTTTCCGTAGGACGCGATTCCCGCGACGACGCCTTCGAGGAGCGAGCGGTTCTTGGGTAGCGAGAGAGGACCGAAGCGCAGAGAGTTCATGAGGGCCACCGGCCGCGCGCCCATCGTGAAGATGTCGCGGATGATGCCGCCCACTCCCGTGGCCGCGCCCTGAAAGGGCTCGATGAAGGAGGGGTGGTTATGGGACTCGATCTTGAAGACCGCTGCCAGGCCGTGGCCGAGATCGACGACACCCGCGTTCTCGCCGGGGCCCTGCAACACGCGCGGTCCCTTGGTGGGCAGACGCTTCAAGTGCATGCGCGAGCTCTTGTAGCTGCAGTGCTCGGACCACATCACCGAGAAGAGGCCGAGCTCGGTGAGATTGGGCTCGCGGCCCAGCTTGCGCACGATCTGCCGATACTCGTCTTCGGTCAGATTGTGCGTCTCGAGGAGAGTCTTCTGTGCGCTGTTCATGACACCGATGAGATGAGGCTCCGAAACATCCGGAGGCCATGATCCGTGCCCAACTCCGGCTGGTAGCAACGGTCGAGATGCGGCATGAGCCCGACGACGTTACCTCTCTCGTTGACGATACCGGCGATGTGATTCACCGACCCGTTCGGGTTCGCCTGGTCAGAAAGCCCGCCGGACGGCGTTGCATAGCGAAGCATAATCTGTCCGCGACGTTCGAGCTCGTCGAGCTCGGCGGGGTCGGCATAGAAGTTCCCGTCGGCGTGCCCAATGGGCATACGGAGAATGTCTCCTGTCTTGCAGACGTTCGTGAGCGGCGTAGCAGTGTTCTCGACGCGGAGGTCGACGTAGCGGCAGACGTAGTGCAAGCTCCGGTTGCGGAGCATCGCGCCGGGCAGGAGGCCCGCCTCCGTCAGCACTTGGAAGCCGTTGCAGATGCCGATCACCGGCTTTCCCGCATCGGCCATGGTAATGACGGACTCCATGATGGGAGAGAATCGCGCGATCGCTCCCGGGCGAAGGTAATCGCCGTGGGCGAAGCCCCCGGGCAGCAGAGCGGCGTCGAAGGCCGCCAGGGAGGTTTCCTTGTGCCACACCAGCTCCGCCTCCTGTCCGAGCACGTCGCGAAGAGCGTAGAGCACATCGCCCTCGCAATTGGATCCGGGAAACACAAGAACGGCGAACCTAGGCATTAGTCGACGATGTCCACTTGGAACGTCTCGATGACCGGATTGGAGAGGACTCGGTTCGCGATCTCGCGAGCCGTGGCCTCGGCGTTTTCGCGGGTTCCGGCCCTCAACGACATCTCGAAATACTTGCCTTGCCGGACCTCGGTCACTCCCGCATAGCCCATGGTTTCGAGCGCTCCACGGATCGTCTCGCCCTGGGGGTCGTGGACCGACGGTTTCAAGCGAACGTAGACTCGAACCTGGAAGTCTTTCAAGATCGGAACACTCTCTGGAAGATCGTATCGACCTGGCGTATCTGGCTCTCGTAGTCGAAGGTGTCGTCGAGATCCTTCGGAGAAAGCTTGGCTTGGACGTCGGGATCCTTGCCTAGTAGCGACTTGAAATCCGACCGACCGCTCCACACCGCCATCGCATGGCGCTGCACGATTCGGTAGGCTTCCTCTCGCGAGAGACCGCGCCTGGCAAGCTCCAAGAGAACCTGACCGCTGAACACCAGTCCCCTCATGGACTCCAGATTCTCGCGCATTCGTTCCGGATAGACGATCAAGTTGTCCACGATCTGAGAGGTTTTCCGCAGAATGTGATCGGTCAAGACGAAGCTCGAGGGCAGGATCATGCGCTCCGCCGAGGAGTGGGAGATGTCGCGCTCATGCCACACGGGGATGTTCTCGAGAGCAGCCTGGAGGTTCGCGCGAATGACGCGCGCGAGGCCCGATACCTGTTCGCAGTTGACGGGATTGCGTTTGTGAGGCATCGACGAGGAACCCTTCTGATTCCGGTCGAAGAATTCCTCGACTTCGCGGATCTCCGTCCGCTGTAGGCTGCGGATCTCCACCGCGATGCGATCGAGCGTGCTGGCTAGGATGGCGAGCGCGCCGAGCATCTCGGCATGTCGATCGCGTCCCAGTATCTGGGAAGATATGGGAGCGGGCGTGAGGCCGAGGCTCCGACAGACCTTCTCTTCGATGCTCGGCGGAAGATGGGCGAACGTACCGACCGCGCCGGAGAGCTTCCCGACGGCGACCGTCTCACGAGCCCGCGCCACGCGCTCCCGGCTTCTTTCGACCTCTGCGTACCAGAGCGCGAGCTTCAGCCCGAAGGTCATGGGCTCGGCGTGAACTCCGTGAGTGCGTCCCACCATCAGGGTGCGTTTGTGATCGGCGGCCCGGTTGCGCAGCACATCCTGCAGAGCATCCACGTCGGCCAGAATGAGATCCGCCGCGTCCCGCAGCAGCAAGGCGAGCGCGGTGTCCACGACGTCCGAGCTGGTGAGCCCGAAATGGATCCACCGTCCGGCCTCGCCCACGGTTTCCGCGACCGCCTGCGTGAAGGCCACGACGTCATGTTTGACCTCGCGCTCGATGGCGTCGATCCGCTCGAGGGAGAAGCCCGCCTTCTTCTTGATCTCCTGAACGGCCTGCGCGGGAACGATCCCTTCGCTCGCCATTGCTTCGGCGGCCGCGATCTCGACCAGAAGCCACGTCTCGAACTTTTTTTGCTCGCTCCACAGGTGCCCCATTTCGGGATGGGTGTAGCGGTCGGTCAGCATGGCCGCAGCACTCGTTTCTTCAAAAGGCAAGCACCCGTTGCGCGCTGCTCACGCGAGCCTTCCGCGGCTCCGTCAGACGCAAGAGATGAGTCGGGCGATCGTGGTAGCAGAGGTGGACCATGGGGACGGGCTCGCCTCTCCGGCGAAGTGCCTCTCGGCAAGAAGCGAGGGCCAGGGTCTCGTGATTGTTGGTGCGCGACAGGTGGGCCAGGAAAAGATGGCGCACCGACATAGGCAGCCTTTCTTCCAGATATCGAGCCAATGCTTCGTTCGAAAGATGTCCCCACAGGCTTCCCACGCGCTGCTTGAGCGAGTCCGGATAGGGTCCGTGGCGCAGCATATCGACGTCGTGATTAGACTCCAGAAGGATCGCTTGGGAGCCCCGAAGTGCTTCTTCCACGTCTCGAGAGACATGACCGATGTCGGTGACATGGGAGAATCGCACTCGCCCGTGGCGGACCGCGAACCCCACCGGCTCCGCCGCATCGTGAGGCGTCGGAAAGACGTCGATCGTCATCTGACCCAGCTTGAGACTGCGGTTAGCCTTCAGACGAACCCATTCGATGTCCTTGAACTTTTCCGTCGACTGGTGCTTTAGCCCGCGAAAAGTGCCTTGGGTGGCGAAGATGGTGGTGCGGTGTTTGCGGGCAAAGTGCAGCGCCCCGCGGGCGTGATCGTGGTGCTCGTGAGAGAGCAGCAGGCCGTCGATGGCGCTGGGCGGGATGCCGAACGACCCGAGACGCCTTTCGATTTCCCGGCACGCCAGTCCTACGTCGATGAGCAAGCTCAACGAGCCGTTCGAGACGAAGGTGACGTTACCGCTACTGCCGCTCCCTAAGACGGAAATCTGTAGGGCGATTGGATGCCTCCGGCGACAGTATACTGAGAAGCGCCTCCGAGGGGTAGCCCCCGCCTTCGACAAACTCGATCCGCTCGGCTACGGCGCGGCAGGCCCCCTTGAGCGACGACGCAACTACGCGACCAATTGTTCCGGCAGAGGCTTGAACTGCTCGAGATTACCCAGGGCGGTCAAGGCCAACGGCCGACCCTCGAACATCTCACCAGCTAGCCGCATCACGTCTTCCGCCTGGACGGTCTCGATCCCGTGCAGGACCTCGTCCAAGGGGATTTGGCGGCCGAAGTACATCTCGTGCCGCGCGAGCTGTGACATGCGTGCGCCGGTTCCCTCGAGGCCCAGCATGAAGCTCCCCTTCAAATGGTCCTTCGCTCGGCGAAGCTCCGCACCCACCACCGGCTCACGCCGGATACGTCGTAGCTCCTCGAGAACGAGCTCCACGACCTGTGCGCTGTTCTGTGGGCTGGTCGCGGCGTAGATGGTCAAGGTGCCGGCGTCTCGATAGCAGCTGAGGCCGGAGAAGACACTATAGGCGAGGCCGCGTTTTTCTCGTATCACCTGGAATAGCCGCGAGCTCATGGTGCCGCCCAGGACCGTGTTGAGAACGTAGCTCGCGTAC
>JBOGJF010000842.1:0-5406 GCA_050747785.1 Vicinamibacteria bacterium | reverse complement strand
GGTCTGGGAGATCTCAGCGGAAGGCGACTCGACGACGGTGGAGATGCTCCACGCCGCTTGGAAATCGGAGACTTGGTTCATGGCCTCTTGTAACTCGATGTGGGGCCACCTCATGTTCCGTTTGAAGGACTTCTCTGAAGGCAAGGGAGACAACCCCCAATGGACGGAGTGAAGTAACTGGCGTGCCGACGTCAAAGTTGACGTCTACAGCAGCCGGGCCGCAGCGGCGAAAGGTCCTTCACCATGGACACGGGTGTGCCACCGGCTGCGACCAACTCGATACCAGACCCCCTCGTCCACTAGGGGCGTTCACTGAGGCTTCACGCGAGCGGACCAGGGTTTTTGGTGCCGCGTTTGCGTCTAGAACAACCGGGCGGCAGAAGCGAAGGAGATCATTTCTCCGGCGGACTGGAAGCGCTCCGAAGGATCCTTGGCCATTGCCAGCATCAGGAACTCGTCGAGCGTCGCCGGAACGTCGAGCCCGCGCGACCGTAGCGAGGGAACCGGCGTATGCAGGTGCTGCTGAATCAAGTTCCCCCCGACGAAGGGCGCTTCTCCCAGGAGAAGCTCGTACACCGACGCCCCCAGTGAATAGATGTCCGAGCGGGGGTCGCAGGGCTCGCCGCGCGCCTGCTCGGGTGGGCTGTACTTGGGCGTGCCCCCGACTAGAATCGCGCCTCCGCCGGCTCCCTCCCCTCGGTGAATCGGCATCGACAAGCCGAAGTCCACTATCTTGACCCGGTCGTCCGTCGTTAGCAGAAGATTGGAAGGCTTGAGATCGCGGTGAACGATCTTACGCTGATGCGCGTGATCGAGGCCCTGGCAAACGGAGACCAGAAGATGCATCACCTCGGGCAAGGTCAGGCGCTTCTTTTTCTTGAGCAGGCTGGCGTAGCTCTCCCCTTCGATGAGCTCCATGCAGATGAAGGTCTTCTCGTTTGCGAGACCGATGTCGTGAACGGTGATGATGTTCGGATGATTGAGCGCCGCGGCGGCGCGGGCTTCCTCGATCAGCTGCGCGCGGGCCTTTGGCTCGTGGGCCAGCGCTTCCGACAGGACCTTGTAGGCCACCGGTCGCTTCAGGAGATTGTCGTAGGCTCGATAAACCGAGCCCATGCCCCCTTGCCCCAGAAGCTCTTGGACCGCGTACCGCGTCCGAGCTCCTGAATCCGCCGCGTTCCGAAGGAGGCGGTCCCGACTCTCTTGCTCCTCGATCTGCGCCAGCAGCTTGCGATGCCGCTCGCCAACGTCCTGGTAGTTGTGCTGTACCTCCAGCATCTTGTGCAGGATGTCGGCTGCCGTCTTGAGATCCCCCTGCGATTCGTACCCGCGCGACAGCAAATTCCATAGATCGAGGTCTTCGATACGAACGGACTCTCCCGACAATAGAGAATCCAGCTTGTCGACCGCCAGCGAGCCCCAACCCTTCTCGATGAAACCAAACGCCAACACTTCCACGGCCTTACGGTGGTGGTCGTCTCCGGGCGGGACACGCTGTAAATACTCCATCATCTTTTCTTCGGAATGGTCGCGAGCCACTTCGGCCGCCTGGAAGAACCTACCCGCTTCGGCGTATAGATTCATGGCCCGATCCGGATCCCCGGTTTCCGCGTAGAGCTTGGCGGCCCGCTCCAAATCGTTCGCTTTCTCGAAGAATGTGGCTGCCCGGCGTTGGTCTCCGGCCCGGAACGCGGACTCCGCGGCCTCGCCGTAAGCCTCGACCAACTCGTAACAATCGGCGGCTCTCGCGAATTTTCCGATGCTGAAGAAGATCTCGGCCGCCCGCACGGAATCCCCACTACGAAGGAAGGACTCGGCTGCCGCTTCTTGATTGCCCTGAGTCAACTCATGCTCACCGCTGAGAGCGGACGCGGTTCTCTCGTCTCCGGTGAGCCGGTACATTTCGATGGCGCGGTCCGTCTCTCCCGCTTGGTTGAAGAGCTCTGCAGCGCGGCGGTGCCCTCCCAGCCTCTTCGCGATCTCGGCGGCGGCTTCGTATTCGCCGGCCTCTTCGAGCACCTTTCCCGCCTCCTCGATCTTCCCCGCTTTTTCGAAGCAACGAGCCGTTAGCCTTGCAAGCTTCCCTCGCCTCTCTCGCTCCCCTCCGACTAGGTAACGCGCCTCGACGCCCGCTTCGGTGATTTGCGACCGGTACGCCAAAGCGGCCAGTAGAAACTCGCCTGCTTTCTCGAACGCCGCACCCGCCTGCATCGGTCGACCGCTGTTCTCGTAGACCTTACCCGCCCGCGCGTACTCCTCGGCTCTTTCGAAGGCGATCGCGGCCTTCGAAAAATGGTGTCCCGCAAGATACGACTCGGCGGCCTGCAGATTCTCACCCGCTTTTTGGAAGGCGTCCCCCGCTTCTTCGTGGAGGCCGCCCTGCATGTAGACCTCCGCCGCGCGGACGTACTGTCCTTGGGCCACGAAGCGAGCGCCGGCCTCGGCGAAAGAACCCGTCTCGACGAACAATTCCACGGCGCGCTCGTGCTCTCCCAGTTGCTCGAGGAGCTGGGCGGCTTGCTTCTTGTCACCGGCCAAGAGGAAAAACTTCGCGGCCAGATCGGTGCGGTCGATGCGCAGGGCCAATTCCGCACAGAGCGTGTAGTCCCGTGCCTTCTCGTAGGACCTGAGAGCGTTGTGAAGATCGCCCACCTGCTCGTAGGAGAAGCCGGCCCGGACCCAATCTCCCGCCTCCTCTGCCTTCTTGGCTTCACGGAGGCGCACCTCATGAGGATCGGCCTGAGTTCCAAGTATGTTCTTGAGCCACGCCATGATGCGTTCGTTCCGTCCGCACCGGTCCCCGAGAGCACCCGTTAGGATGGCAGCCCCGGAAAGCCGAGTTTTAACTAGGTTTTCTTGGGTTCTGGAATCTTCAGCTCATTCTATCAGGGAGAGCCACTTCTGGCTAATCCCAATTGCCAGATGAGGTTGCGGAGAGAGGCGCCGGCAGGGTGCGGGAAAATACGTCACACCCTGCGCGAGGAGCCATCAGCTGTCGCGCAGTGCGAAGCACGGAGCGACCCAGCCGTGGGGGTGGGGCCCCGCGGCGATAATGAACGCGAGCCTTGAGAAGCGCGCCGACGAAAGCACAAGCGCCCTCCATATTGCTTGGTTGCTTGGACGGGACCTAGCCAGACGGATCCGCGGTCCCTTGGCGGCCGTCAAATTGCGTGGTTGCTTGACCGGAGTTCACCAGACGGCGGTGGGGTCCCCACGGCACTGATGCACACACTAGGAAGCCGGACGCCGCCCGGGGTAGAGGGATTCGTGATGGCCGATGTTCACCAGTTCCTTGATGAGATACATCGGGCGAGCTTTCGTCTCCTCGAAGAGCCGACCGATGTACTCGCCCAGTATTCCCATGCCAACGAGCTGGGTCCCGGATAGAAAGAAGATGGCCAGGATCAAGGAAGTCCATCCCCGGGCGTTTCGCGGGTTGTAGCCACCCATCGTCGTGTCGGTGACGTACATGACGAAGACGAGGAAGGCCGCGAAGAAGGAGAAGACGCCCAGGAGGACACCGGTGATGGCGAGCACCCGCAAGGGCTTGAAGGAGAAATTGACCAGACCGTCGAGTGCCAGGTTCATGAGCTTTCCGTATGTGTACTTGGGCCGGCCGGCCTGGCGTGCCGGTCTCTTGTATTCGAGCCCGGTCTGGCGGTGGCCCACCCACGTACGCAACCCTCGGACGAAACGGTTTCGCTCCGGCAACGCGTTCATGTCGTCCACGACTCGGCGAGTCATGACGCAGAAGTCTCCTGAGTCGAGGGCAATGTCCACCGATGCCAATGATCGGAGGAAGCGGTAGTAAAGCCAGTAGCTTGCGCGTTTCAGGAATCCTTCCTGACGAGCGGTGCGGACCGCGTAGACGACGTCATAGCCTTCGCGGCATTTGTCGAAGAAAGCCTGGAGCTCCTCGGGCGGATCCTGAAGATCGGCATCCATGACCGCCACCAGGTCACCCGTCGCGTAGCAAAGGCCGGCCGTCACCGCGGATTGGTGTCCGAAATTCCTCGAAAAGCTCAACCCTTTGAAACGCGGGTCACGGCTCGCCATGTCTCGAATCAGCTCGAAGGAGCGGTCGCGGCTCCCGTCATCGACGAGGATGCACTCGAAGTCCTCTTTCCAGGAAGAGGCGGCGGCGACCAGACGCTCGTGGAGGACCGGCAAGCACTCGAGCTCGTCAAAGATCGGGATAACGATGGAGATCACAGGGCTTGTTTACGCGATTTCGCTTTCCGGTGGCAAGCGAGCCGTCAGTCGGTGCCGAACCGCTCCTCTTTCCAGGGATCCCTGCGCATATGGTAGCCGCCGTTCTCCCAGAAACCGGCTCGGTCCTCGGCCCGAAGCTCGAAACTCTTGACCCACTTGGCGCTCTTCCAGGCATAGAGGCGAGGCACGACCAATCGTACGGGCCCACCGTGCGCGGCGCTTAGCGGCCGGCCGTCGTGCGTATCGGCGAGAAGGGCATCCTCAGTCAGTAGGTCTTCTAGCGGAACGTTGGTCGTGTAATCGTTGTCGTACGCATGTACGAGAACGAATCGCGCCCGGGAGTGAACGCTTGCCCTCGAGAGCAACTCTCGCGTCGACACGCCTTCCCACAGATTGCCCAAACGGGACCAGCGGGTAACGCAATGCATTCGCCCTGCAGCTTGTCGTCTGCCACCCGACGTCCGGAGCTAGAAAAGCGTGTAAATGAACGGCGCCACGGCCGAGGACTGGGCGAAAATAATGAGCATTCCGAAGAGAAGCAGGGTCAGCACCATGGGCATCATCCACCAGAGCTTCCTCTCCCACAGGAACGCCAGGAGCTCGTGCATGATTCCCAACTTGCGTCCCGCCGACTCGATTGCCTTTCCCATTGACCTATCTCACTCCTTCTTGGTCACCACGTAGTTACCCAAGACAAGCCGATCCATACCACTTCGGCTGAACGTCGAATAGGCCTGCTGGGGTGTACTCACGATGGGCTCACCCCGAAGATTGAAAGAGGTATTCAGCACCACCGGTACACCGGTCGCCTGACCGAACCGAGCGATGAGGTCATGGTATCGCGAGTTGGCTTCCCGAACTACCGTCTGCAGACGGCCGGTCCCGTCCACGTGCGTCACGGCAGGAATGATGTGCCGCTTCGACGGCTTGACGTCGAACACCAGAAGCATGAATCGTCCAGGATACTGGCCTTCCAGATCGCGCACCCCCGCGGTGTCGAAATACTCCTCGACATGTCCGCTCAGCACCGCGGGGGCGAACGGACGATAGGGCTCGCGGAACTTGATCTTGGTGTTGACGATATCCTTCATGTCCTCACGCCGGGGATCGGCGAGGATGGACCGGTGGCCCAGGGCGCGGGGGCCCCATTCGAAGCGATCCTGGTACCACCCGATGACCTCGCCGGCCTGGAGC
>JBOGJF010000841.1:0-3784 GCA_050747785.1 Vicinamibacteria bacterium | reverse complement strand
GCGATTGGTCGGTGGGCGCGAGCTACGTGAGACGTACCGGTGGCGATTTTACTGGGTGGAAAGATACGGGAGGCATATACGGGAGGGAAGTCGTCGCTCTACCGGATGGAAGGCCACTGGAGGTTTTCCCTCTCGAGAATAGCCCGGCCGATCGACTCTTCCTGCTGACCAATCGCGCCGACTACTTCATTCGGTATGACGCGTTGCTCCTCACGGCCGAAAAACGCTGGGCGAACCGCTGGCAGCTTTTCCTTTCCTACAGCTATTCAGAGGCGACGGGTCTACAGTCGCAAAACGGAGTCGAGTCAACTGGAATGCAGGGTAGCCTGACGGTTAGTTTCAATCCTTTTGGCCGCGACCCCAACGACCTCACCAACGCCACGGGAATACTACCCAACGATCGGACGCACATGCTGCGCGCCCAGGGGAACGTGGAGATTCCCCATGTGGAGATCCTGTTAGGCGCCAACTTTCAATACCTAACCGGGAGGCCTTACGCTGGATTGGCGAACGTCACGCTTCCGCAGGGCGTCCGGCCCATCTATATCGAGCCTTTGGGCTCACGTCGTCTGTCGTCTCAAGAGATCCTCGACCTGCGCATCTCGAAGATCTTCCCTCTGGGGCCAACTCGGAGTGTCGAGGTCCTGGTGGATATCCTAAATGCCCTCAACGATACGGCTGAAGAGGGAGTCGCCACCCGCAACTTTTTCAGTCCCAACTTCGGCGTGGGCACCGACTTCCTGACACCGAGACGAGCGATGATGGGTGTGAAGGTTTCGTTCTGAGCTCTGCTCTCTGTCCCGGAACAAGTTGGAACGGCACTAGGGGCGAGAAGGTACTTTCTTGCGGTAGTCGGCCCACCATGCCCGCGCCTTCTCCTCGCTCCAGGGGGAGGCGATGGCGAGCCGGTCGAGCACGTCGAGAATCTCCGTGACGCTCTGGGGCCGGTCCTCCTGCTCGAGCGCAAGGCACCGGGCCACGAGCTCGTCGAGCTCCACGGGAATCCCGTCCGGTCGAGGGCCCGAAGGCCGGCGGCCCTCGAGGTGCATCGTTCTCAAGAAGATCTCCTGCGCCGACGAGCCTTCGACGATTTCCTTCGCCGTCAGGAGGTAGAAAGCGACCCCCCCCAGGGAATAGATGTCGGAGCGAGCGTCCACCTTCGCCGGATCTCGAATCCTCTCGGGCGCGATATAGACCGGGGTCCCTCCCAACAGGTGGTGCGCGGTCACGGTGTCCGAGCCCCGGGCGATGGTGCGCGCGAGGCCGAAGTCGAGGACCTTCACGAGATCGGCGCTATCGGTCCGATCGCAAACCGAGCTCCCCTGGAGATCCAGGCGAAGCTCCTGCGCGTCCTTCAGACGGGCTACGAGCCGGTATTCCGGTAGCCGGTGTTCTGTATGTCGACCGTCACTTCCTGCGCCTTGGCGTCGAGCTTCACCGCCGAGGTATGGATGGTCCCGTCGGGAAAGGCGGCGAAAGTGATATCAAGGTTCACCGGGGCCGAGTCGAGACTCGTCGCCACGTGCACGCCGAGGATCCGGTTGTTGACGATGTCAATTTCCACGCCCAGCACGTCTCCGGGCTGCACGTAGTCGCCGAAATCCAGTCGAGCTCGCTTGCCCGGTTCCAACATGTGGAGCGACGCCTTGCCGGCGTCCTTCGACTGCTGGATCCGCGCAGGATCGGGCGGAACGTAGAGCTTTACCAGGGCCACCGCGCGATCCATGTACTCCACGATCTCTTCCTGCTTGTTCCTGGAGGCGCGGCCACGCAACCCTCCCGGCATATCTGCCTGCTCGGGCGTGCCGATGGGCACCTTCTGGATGCCGCCTTCCGCTCCGTAATAGCAGCGTTCCTGCTTCTTCGATTTCTGCTCGCCCTTGAGGCTGACCACGGTGGTCTCGACCCACTCGAATGTCCTCAGGCGCGCCTGACTCTCCTGGAACGACTGCTTGACCGCGGCCACTTTTTCCGGAGGCGCCGGCTGCTGTGCCAGCGCGACCGCGCCCTGCGCGAGCCCCAGGACGACGGCGACCCCAGCACCCCATACTCTCACTCTGTTTCTTCTCCTCATGTTTCTTGTCTCACTTGACGGTAATCATGACCGCGGCGGTATAGGAGACTTCTTTACGGAAGCTTCGCCGACAAATGGATCACCGCGGCAGCGGCGTTGAAGCGAACCGTGTCACTCTCGTCATCGAGCAGAGGAATTACGGCGGAGAGGAGCTCCGGATCTCCGCGCTGCGCGATAGCGCTTACCACCGAAGCCCGCACCACCGGCTCCTTGTCGGAAGCGGCGTCGGCGAGCGCCTTCGCGGTCCGGGGATCGGGATCGGTGGCCAGCCTCTGAGCCGCGGCCGCGCGAACCGGCGAGACCTTGTCCTGTCTGATCGTTCGGAACGTCTTGTATCCGATCCCGCCAAAGGGAATGAACCCCATCCCCGCTTCGAACCCAATCTTCGCCAGAGCCTGAGGGTCTTTGAGCATCTCGAGCTGGGAGTCGAGAAGCGGTTCGCCGGTTTTCCGCTCGCCCGTGAGGACCGCATAGTAGATCCGATAGGCGTTCGGGTCTTTCAAAACGTAGAGTGCGGCGGCTGTCGAGAAGACGACTTCGGGCTCCTCATCCTTGAGCGCCGCCTGAAGCTTTTCGATCGAGGCCGGAAGCCCGATCTGGCCGAGCGAGGTAGCTCCGGCGGCGCGCACTTCCGGCGTGGCGTCCGCGAGAGCGGCTTCCGCGAGCTCCCTGGCGCGTTCGTTCTTTACCAGAAGACCGAGCGCTTGCACCGCGTTCCCGCGTGTCTCCTCATTCGGGTCGTGGAGGGCTTGCTCGAGAATACGAAAGCCGCGTTCCTCGGGAGTTTCCGCTCTCGCCGCGCCCGGGATGGCGATGAGGAACGTGGCAAACCAGAGCAGGCAAATCTTCATCGGGTCCTCCTTATTAATAGTTGTGTTCATCGTCCTGGATCTGGAGCGCCGACACCGCGTCGAGCTCCTCCCAAATCCCGTTCTGATACTCCCCCCAGACCCGGAACGGCTCGTCTTTCTCTTCCTGATTGTCAGGTCTTGCCGAAATCACGCGGCACTTGCGATAGCTGTAGGCCAAGTAGAACACGAGCCCCACCACAAGCCAAACGACGAACCGCCACTTCGCGCAATGGGTTACGCTCCACATCAAGCAGAGGCAGGACAAGGCTCCGGCGAGAGATACCAGGGTTTCCTAGCGACGCTCTACCTCGCCTACCTCGGGATCAGCGCTCAAGTGATCGGGAGTTGACAAAGAAGCTTCCGGAAGCTACTTTAGGCTATGCGGGCAGTCGGTCTCAAGGTTCTCAAGAACAAACTCAGCGAATACGTGCGTCTCGCCGCCGCCGGTGAAACGGTCCTGGTCATGGACCGAGACCAAGTGGTGGCGGAGCTCGTGCCGCCGAGATCGGGCCGAAGCCCCCTTCTTGCCGATGCCCTCTTGGGAGAAGCAGTGCGCAAGGGTTGGATCACGCCCCCCAGCATCGTGGCAACCGAGCCTCCACCTCGAAACCCCGTCGCCCCCCTCGACGAGATCCTCCGCGGCCTCGATCAAGATCGCGCCGACCGTTGATCTATCTCGACACTTCGGTGGCGCTGGCTCACTTGCTCGGTGAAGACCGTTCGCCACCTGCCTCGCTTTGGGAGGAATCCCTCGTTTCCAGCCGCCTCATCGAGTACGAGACCTGGAACAGGATCCACACCATGGGCCTTGCGAAGTCACATAGCGAGTCTCTGCGCCTCTTGCTGGGTCGCCTTGCTC
>JBOGJF010000840.1:0-7333 GCA_050747785.1 Vicinamibacteria bacterium | reverse complement strand
TGCCGAGGGTACGAGTACGGGAACAAAGAACCGGAACATGGCGAAGTGATCGCCCCCTACGAAGACAACGTAGGCCGTCCAGGCCACCACCACCGCCAACGGCACGACGAGGGTCTGTGAAGCGCGTTTCTTCGTTAGCGCGACGGCGGCCAGCGCGCCCCCGTAGAGGTTGAACGCGAAGAAGAATCTCGCCGCATAGATGAGCCCGTGCCGCACCAATTCGGATCTGGGTACGCCCACCTTTGCGTAGAAGGTGTTGGGCAGGAAGGAGTCGTAGTACCAGTAGCGCCAGAGGAAATGGATCGACAGCAGACAAAGGGGTGCGGCGAACGAGAGCGATTTTCGCCACATTCGCTCCCGATCGTCCCGGTTGCGCAGAAAAATCGCGACGACATACACGGGAAGCACCGCCAGGATGTCCAGCCGAGTGAGCGCCGCACCGAGGAAACAGGAGCCCGAGAGGAACATCGTTCCCGGTTTCGTAGCTTGGTCGATGAAAACGAACAATCCCAGAGCGAAAAAGAACGCGAATAGAGCGGTGTCCATTCCCGACCAGGCCCAGTAGACCAGGGACGGATTCACGGCAAGAGCGAGGGCCACGATCAGAACCAAGGGTTCTCGATCGCTCGCGATGTAGGCCCTTCCAAAATGCGCGAACGTCAGGATCAGCAGCGTGCCCAGGAGTCCGGCGAGCAGTACCGAGGCGAGGGTCAAATCGACTCCGAGCCGCGAGAGGAGAGCGAGTAGCAGAACCCATAGGGGAGACGTGTAACCCTCGACTCGCTCACCCGGGTTGAAGACCAGGCCGTTCCCGTTCGCCAGGTTCTCCGCGTAGCGGAGAAAAATATAGGTGTCGTCGACGATGCCAGCTCCGAGAACGAGCTTCGCTCCCCAGAACGCGACGGCGATCGACGCCGCGCCCGCGAGGGCACGGGGGGTTCTCCTGGGCATTTCCTCCATTAGGAGACGTAAAGGACCAACGGCTACATCAAGCCCGGGGGTCGTACACGAGGTTCGGCCCGAGCCACCGTTCGATCTCTTCGACCGACATCGCCTTGCGTCTCGCGTAGTCGGTCACTTGATCCTTCCCGATCTTGCCCACGCTGAAGTATCTAGCTTCGGGATGGTTGAAGTAGATCCCACTCACCGAGGCAGCGGGAAGCATGGCGAAGGTCTCGGTCAGGGAGATGCAAGCATGTTTCTCGGCTTCGAGGAGTCGGAAGAGAGTCTCTTTCTCGGTATGGTCGGGTGACGCGGGGTAGCCGGGAGCGGGGCGGATCCCGCGGTAGTGCTCGCGGATGAGATCCGCCTTGCTGAGGCTCTCGTCTCTGCCGAAGCCACAATCTCTACGGGCCTGTTCGTGCAGTTTCTCGGCGAGTGCTTCCGCCAGACGATCGGCCAAGGCCTTCACCATGATGGCCTGGTAATCGTCATGATCTTTCTCGAAACGTTGCACGAGCTCGGCGGCGCCGTGGCCGGCGGTAACTGCGAAGGCACCGATGTAGTCGGTGTGACCGGACTCGAACGGCGCTACGAAGTCTGCGAGCGCCAGGTAGCCCTTCCCGTCCCGCTTGAGCTGCTGCTGGCGGAGAGTATGGAAGCGGCCGAGCTCCTCCTGACGAGTAGCTTCCTTGAAGATGACGACGTCGTCTCCATCGGCATTGGCGGGGAAAAAACCATAGACCGCCCTGGCGCGCAACAGCCTCGCAGCGACGATCTCCTCGAGCAGCTTCTCGGCGTTTTGATAGAGCTCCCGCGCGACCTTGCCCACGTCCGGCTTGTCCAGAATCGCGGGGAACACGCCGCGAAGCTCCCACGCGTGAAAGAAAGGCGTCCAATCGATGTAGGGGACGATGTCGCCG
Source organism: Vicinamibacteria bacterium (assembly GCA_050747785.1). Lineage (GTDB taxonomy): Bacteria > Acidobacteriota > Vicinamibacteria > Marinacidobacterales > DATDRI01 > CBDANW01. The sequence goes on along the minus strand of JBOGJF010000840.1, from coordinate 5,471 downwards.
AGGGGGATGTCGGCGAGTGGTCGGACTCCGACAAAATCCGGCTTCGCGATGAGGGTGGGCTCGGAATCGATCACCGCATGCTTTCGCCTTGCTTCCTCGTAGGAAACGAGCTCCCGAGACGTACCGCTTTGGTAGTCGGCACGCGCTCTTACCTGCTCTCTCTGGTTCTTTTCCAGCAAGGCTTGCCGGGAGGTCGGGCTCATCAAGTCACTCACGACGCCGACGGCGCGCGAGGCATCTTCCACGTGCAGCGTCCCCTGGCTGTAGGCGGGAGCGATCTTGACCGCCGTGTGCTTGGATGAAGTCGTCGCGCCGCCGATGAGGAGCGGCACCTTGAAACGCGTGCGTTCCAACTCGGACGCGACGTGGACCATCTCGTCGAGAGACGGTGTAATGAGCCCGCTCAGACCAATGATGTCCACTTTCTCGTCCTTGGCGGTTTGCAGGATCCTGTCGGAAGGAACCATCACGCCGAGGTCGATCACCTTGTAGCCGTTGCAGCCGAGGACGACACCCACGATGTTCTTGCCGATGTCGTGGACGTCTCCTTTGACCGTCGCCAGCAGCACTCTCCCTTGCTGGCGCGCGTCCTGGAACTCGGCCTTCTCGGCTTCCATGAAAGGCTCCAAGTACGCGACGGCCTTCTTCATCACGCGCGCACTCTTGACGACCTGTGGTAAGAACATTTTGCCGGCGCCAAAGAGGTCGCCTACGATATCCATGCCGTCCATCAAAGGACCTTCGATGACCCGCAGGGGCCGGCCGTATTGCTTGCGTGCTTCTTCGGTGTCCGCCTCGATGTAATCGACGATTCCCTTGATGAGCGAGTGCTTCAGCCGCTCCTCCACGGACTCCCGTCGCCAGGCCACGTCCTTCTCATGAATCTTGCCGGGACCGGAATGCGACTGCGCGAAGTCGGTGACGCGCTCGGTTGCGTCCGCCCGCCGGTCGAAAAGGACGTCTTCGATCAGCTCCCGCAACTCGCGGGGGATCTCGTCGTAGACGGCCAGCTGTCCGGCATTGACGATTCCCATGTCGAGACCCGCGTGGATCGCGTGGTAAAGGAAGGCCGAGTTCATCGCCTCCCGTAAGAAGTCGTTCCCGCGGAAAGAGAAAGAGAGGTTGCTGACCCCCCCGCTCACTTTCGCCCCGGGGCAACGTTGCTTGAGCTGGTGCGTCGCCTCGAAAAATGCCTTGGCGTAGTCGTTGTGCTCCTCGATGCCGGTGGCCACCGTGAGCACGTTGGGGTCGAAGATGATGTCCTGGGGCGGAAAGCCGGCTCGCTCGGTGAGGAGGCGGTAGGCCCGTTCGAGGATCTCGACCTTCCGAATCGTGCTCGTCGCCTGCCCCTCTTCGTCGAAGGCCATGACCACCACCGCCGCTCCATAGCGCCGAATGAGACGCGCCTGCTCCAGAAACTTGTTTTCTCCTTCTTTGAGGCTGATAGAGTTGACGATGCCCTTGCCTTGCAGACACTTGAGCCCGGCTTCGATGACCGAGAACTTGGAGCTATCGACCATGATAGGAAGTCGGGCAACGTCGGGCTCTGCTCCCAATTGATGGAGGAACGTCGTCATCGCCTTTTCTGCGTCGAGCAGCCCCTCGTCCATGTTGACGTCGAGGATGTTGGCGCCCCCTTCGACCTGATGGCGAGCGACCTCGATGGCTCCTTCGTAGTCTCCCGAGGTGATGAGGCGCGCGAACTTTCGGGAGCCGGAAACGTTGGTGCGCTCGCCGATGACGATGAAGTTGGACTCGGGCCGAATCGTAAGCGGCTCGAGACCGCTGAAGCGGGAGTGGGGCTCCGGACGAGATGGGGTGCGTGGGCGCACGCCATGCACCGCTTCGGCGATCGCGCGCGTGTGTTCGGGTGTGCTTCCACAACATCCCCCCGCGAAGTTGAGCCATCCCTCGCGCGCAAAATCGCCGAGCACCGTTGCCATTTGCTCCGGAGTCTCGTCATATCCTCCGAACGCGTTTGGCAAACCTGCGTTCGGGACGCAGCTCGTGAAAACATCGGCTACCTTGGACAGTTCCTCGACGTAAGGCCGCATCATCCCCGGCCCGAGCGAGCAGTTGATGCCGACCGCAAACAAGGGAGCATGGGACACCGAGATCCAGAAGCCTTCCGGTGTTTGCCCCGAGAGCGTGCGTCCGCTGGCGTCCACGACCGTGACGGAGGAAATGATGGGAACTTCCTCCCGCCTTTCCTCGAGGAGCTGCTGGATGGCGAAGAGCGCCGCCTTCATGTTGAGCGTGTCAAAAGAGGTCTCGGCCAGAAGAATGTCGACCCCGCCGTCGAGAAGCCCCCGCGCCTGCTCGTAGTAGGCGTCCCGGAGCTCATCGAAGGTGACGGCTCGTAGCGACGCGTTCGTCACGTCCGACGAGATGGAGGCGGTGCGGTTCGTGGGACCCAGGGATCCAGCCACGAAGCGCGGCCGATCCGGTTCCTTTCGCGAATACTCATCCGCAACTCGTCGAGCGATCTCGGCGGCGGCGCGATTCATCGCGTAGACCTGCGATTCCATGCCGTAGTCGCTCATCGAAATGGCGTTGGCGTTGAAGGTATTCGTCTCGAGGACGTCGGCACCCGCCTCCAGGTGAGCGCGGTGGATCTCCTCGATCATCTCGGGCTTGGTGAGCGACAGCAGATCGTTGCAGCCTCTGAGGTCCCGCGGATGCTCGCGAAACTGCTCGCCCCGGAAGTCGGATTCCTGCGGCCGGTAGGCCTGGATCATGGTACCCATGGCCCCGTCAAAAACCAGAATGCGTTGCGCGAGGACCTTCCGAAGCCGGCGGTGTGCGGAATTCTTCATGATTGGCTATAGTTTACACTGAACCGCGGAGTCGGTCGGAATTTCGCGAGGAAACCCATTTGAAGAAACTGAGGTGGGGTCTCTACTGTCTGGTCGTCGCCGCACTCGGCTCCTCGGCGCTGGCCCAGGGTGAGATCCCGCGTCCGGAACACGTTCTCGGTTTCCAGCCCGGTGAGGACTTCAAGCTTGCCGACTACGGCGACATGCTCGAGTATTTTCGAGCCGTGGACGCCGTATCCGATCGCGTCGAGCTCCAGGACATCGGGACCTCGACGATGGGGAGACCCATGTTCATGGCGGTCGTCACCTCTCCGGACAATCATCATCGGCTCGACCGGTATCGTGAGATCTCCCGGCGGCTCGCCCTGGCACGAGGAGTCGGCGATGAAGAGGCCCGGGCCTTGGCGGCCGAGGGTAAGGCGGTCATCTATATCGATAGCGGCCTCCACGCGAGCGAGGTCGCTCACGCGCAGCATTCCTTCGAGCTTCTCTATCACCTGGCTTCCGACACGAGCCTGGCGACGCAAACGATTCTCGACAACGTGATCCTCCTTCTACTTCCGTGCGTCAATCCGGACGGTATGGATCTAGTCGTCGATTGGTACCGGCGAAACGTGGGGACCTCCTACGAGCTCAGTCCACTCCCGGAGCTGAACTCGAAATACGTCGGTCACGACAACAATCGCGATTGGTTCATGTTCACGCAGGCCGAAACACGGAACGTTGGACGCGTTATCTACCAGGAGTGGTTTCCCCAGATCGTTTACAACCACCATCAGGGAGTTCCCCTGCCGGCCCGCATCTTCGTCCCGCCCTTCGATGGCCCGATGAACCCGAACATCCCTCCTCTCGTTATGCGCGGTATCCAGTTGATCGGCTCGAGCATGGCTCAGCGCTTTGCCGAACAGCGAAAGCCCGGCGTCGTGTCTCGGATACTGTACAGCACTTGGTGGAACGGTGGTCTCCGGACCGCCCCCTATTTCCACAACATGATTGGCATCCTGACGGAGACCGCCCTTCACGGGTACGCGACGCCCAAGTTCTATTCCGAAGTAGACCTCCCGGACAAGTTTGCGGATGGTACGAGCACGGTCGAGCCTTCGACGTTCTATCCCGATCCTTGGCGAGGCGGTTGGTGGCGGCTCCGGGACGCAATGGATTATATGATGACGGCTTCGTTGGCTCTCCTCGACGTCGGCGCCGAGCATCGGGAGAGGTGGCTCTATGGTATCTACCAGATGGGACGCGATGGCATTGAGGGAGGCAAGTCCGATTCTCCCTACGCCTTCGTCATTCCGGCGAACCAGAGCGATCCCAATACCGCGACCAAGATGGTCAACACTTTGATCGCGGGCGCGGTCGAGGCGTCGCGCGCGGTGCAGTCTTTCTCGGTCGACGGCGTCGAGTACCCGGCGGGAAGTCACGTCTTCTTGAGCTCACAACCCTTCCGGCCCTATCTCCTCGATTTGTTGAGGCCGCAGTGGTATCCGGATGAGAAACTCTACCCCGGGGGGCCGCCGAAGGCGGCCTACGACGTGGCCGGCTGGACCCTTCCCCTCGCCATGGGGGTTCGCTCGGTGGAGGCGATGCGTCCTTTCGAGGCCGAGCTCGAGCCGATCGATCGGGCCGAGCCGCCGGGAGGGATTTTGGAGGGGGAGGGGCCGGTCTACCTTCTCGATCCACGCGTCAACGACACGTTCATCGCGGTCAATCGTCTTCTGAAACAGAACGTTCCCGTCTACCGTTCTCGGACCGGCGTCGACCTCCCTTCCGATTCGTTACCACCGGGAACGTTCGTCGTTTGGGACCGAGGGAGTCTCGCTGACATCGCGGGCGATCTGGGGATTCGTGTGCGGCGCGTCGCGCGCGTGGGCGGGGAGGGTTTCCGGATCCAGTCGCCGCGCGTGGCGATCTACCAGTCATGGGTCGCCAATGCCGACGAGGGCTGGAATCGATGGCTGTTCGAGCAGTTCGAGTTCCCTTATGAGAGCCTTCACGATGCCGAGTTGAGAAAGGAACCGCTCGACGAGCGCTACGACGTGATTCTTCTACCCGATAGCCCGCTCGCGGATCTCGTCGAAGGCCATCCGGAAGGATCCATGCCGCCTGAGTTCGTCGGTGGAATGGGAAGGATCGGGTTGGCCAAGCTCCGTCAGTTCGTTCGGCAAGGAGGGACTTTGGTTGCCCTCGATGCCGCTTCGGAGCTGCCGATCGAATATTTCGACATCCCGGTGGAGAATGCGCTTACCAAAGTCCAGCCGAGCGACTTTTATTGTCCTGGATCTCTCCTCGACATGGAGTTTGATCCCGCCCACCCCTTGGCCTATGGGATGAGTCCATCCGCGGTGGGTTTCTTCCGAAACGGCCTGGCCTACGATTTGATTCCGGACTTCGAGACCAAGCACGGCCAGGTGGTGGTCAAGTTTCCCGATCGCCGGCTCCTGCGGTCGGGTTGGATCGTCGGCGAGGAGCTCATTCGACGCAAGGCCGCCGCGGTGGACGTTCCTTACGGGCAGGGCCGTGTCATCCTGATCGGCTTCCGCTGTCAATTTCGGGGTCAAACCCACGGGACCTTCAAGGTCCTATTCAACGCGCTCTACTACGGCGCGGCGACGCCCGCTCGGCTTCCATGAGTCGGCGGGAACGGTGGTGGTC
>JBOGJF010000839.1:0-6699 GCA_050747785.1 Vicinamibacteria bacterium | reverse complement strand
CCGGCTCTCCGTTCGATGTCGTTCCAAGACCGGCCCTCGTTGACGCCCGGCGGCGGTTCCACGTAACATGCGGAGCCGGAGCCGATAGATGGATTGTCTTTTTTGCAGGATCAGCGACAAACGTGTGCCGAGCACGGCCGTCTACGAAGACGATCATCTTTATGCCTTTCGGGACATCAACCCGCAGGCGCCGATACACATTCTGGTCATTCCGAAGAAACACGTTTCCACCATCAACGACCTTACCGAGGAAGATGCCGCATTGGTGGGCAAGCTGGTCTTGAAGGCAAGAGATCTCGCGCGCGAAGAGGGGATCGCCGACAAGGGCTATCGAGTGGTCATGAACTGCAATGAGTGGGCCGGCCAGACCGTCTTCCACGTCCACCTTCATTTGCTGAGCGGCCGCGCGATGAACTGGCCGCCCGGATAGCCCCGTCGCCGAAACGCCAACTCATGAGCAAGGGTACCGCGCTTTTCGTGACCTGCCTCGTCGACGAGTTCTTCCCGGAAGTCGGGGAAGCCTCGCTCAACTGTCTGGACCGAGTAGGCTGTCGCCCGGAGTTCCCAGAGGCGCAGACTTGCTGTGGCCAGCCCGCGTTCAACATGGGTTATCAGCAGGAAACGCGCCGGCTGGCACGCCGTTTCATCGAGATCTTCGAGCCCTACGATGCCATCATCGCGCCATCGGGTTCCTGTACCAGCATGGTGCGGGTCTTCTATCCCGAGCTCTTCGAAAGTGAGCCGGAGTGGAAGACGCGAGCCGAGTCGCTGGCGAGCCGTGTCTTCGAGCTGACCGAGTTCCTTGCCAAGGAGGGATTTCGCTCGCCCGGGGCTCGTGGTTCCAACTCTCCTACCCGCGTCACGTACCACGATTCCTGCCATCTTCTTCGCGAGCTCGGGGTCCACACGCAGCCGCGCCAGCTCTTGCAGGGGGTCGACGGCTTGGAGCTGGTCGAGCTGGAAGGGGCGAACGTCTGTTGCGGATTTGGCGGCACGTTCTCGGTGAAGATGTCCGAGCTCTCGGAGGCGATCTTGAACGACAAGCTTCGCGCGTTGGAGGCGAGCGGGGCGGACGTACTGACCGCTACCGACGCTGGTTGTCTGATGCACCTCGACGGCGCGCTGAAACGCAGGAAGAGCCGGCTCCGTGCGGTGCACGTGGCTCGCGTTCTGGCCGGTGACGGCGCGGAAGAATAGCCGAGTAGCCGATGCGCGTGAGCTCCGATCGCTTCTCCGAGAACGCCCGTCGCGCCCTCGCCGATCGGAAGCTTCAAGACGCGCTCACCAAGGCCACCGTCCGCTTCATGGGTGTGCGAGCCAACGCCTTCGCCAAGTATCCAGAGGGTGACGCGTTCCGGGACCACGCGCGCCGCATCAAAGAGCGCACCCTTGCCGAGCTCGATCGCTACCTCGGCCAGCTCGCGGATTCGGTCCGTCGGGTGGGTGGGACGGTCCACTGGGCCGCCGATGCCGCGGAGGCACGAGAGATCATTGTCGGTTTGGCACAACGGTACCAGGCTCGCCTCGCGGTCAAGAGCAAGTCGATGACGACCGAGGAGATCGGTCTGAACGAGACACTCACCGAAGCGGGCGTCGAGCCGGTCGAGACCGACCTCGGCGAGTACATCATTCAGCTCGCCCAGGAGGCTCCCTCTCACCTCATTGCTCCGGCGATCCACAAATCGAGAGAAGACGTAACCGATCTCTTCGTCGAGAAGCTGGGCTCGCCTCGTCTTTCGAGACACGAGGAGCTGACGCACGAAGCGCGCCGGCACCTGCGGGAGAAGTTTCGCCGGGCCGATATGGGGATCACCGGTGTGAACTTCGCGGTCGCGGAGACGGGTAGTGTGGTTATCGTCGAGAACGAGGGAAACATCCGCCTTTCCACGTCGCTCCCGCGGGTGCACGTCGCGCTCATGGGCATGGAAAAAGTCATTCCCGATCTCGCTTCGCTCGCGGTGTTCCTCAAGATCTTGGCGCGAAGCGCCACCGGGCAGAAGATGTCGAGCTACGTCTCGGTCATCACCGGGCCGCGGCGCGAGGGGGAGGAAGACGGCCCCGAGGCCTTCCATCTCGTTGTGCTGGACAACGGCCGCTCGCGACTGCTGGCCGATCCTCGACTACGAGAGTCTCTCTATTGCATTCGCTGCGGCGCTTGCCTCAACGCGTGTCCGGTCTACCGCCACGCAGGTGGGCACGCCTACGGATGGGTCTACTCGGGACCAATCGGCTCGGTCATCACGCCGTCCCTGGTGGGGCACGAGCGAGCCGCGGAGCTTCCCTTTGCGTCTTCTCTCTGTGGCGCGTGTCGTGACGTGTGTCCGGTCCGGATCAACATCCCTCATTTGTTGTTGGAACAGCGAAGAAAGATCGTTTCCGGCGAGGATGGGGTGCCTCGCCGTCCTTGGGAGCCATGGATGGTGCGGTTGTTCGCCTACGTCATGTCCTCCCCGACCCGCTATCGGATCGCTTCGCGCCTGTCTTATTGGTTGTCGCGCCCGTTCGTGCGCGACGGCGTGATGTCCCACCCGCCCGGTCTTTCCGCGTGGAGCCGGTTTCGGGATTTCCCGGCCCCCGCGAAAGAGACTTTTCGGGACCGCTGGGTCCAGAAAGCGGCCCGTCAGGGCCCACCGGCCGGAGCAGCGGGCCTGGGGGTGGAGCCCCAGGCTATTGATTGAAGACCTAGCCTCGCGTGCAATATGGATGAGCAGAGCTTCCTTAATCGCATCAGGGCCTACCGTAGTGCTGTTTCGGCAAGCGACTTACCCGGGCCGCCCTCTCCGCCTAAGCTCTCTCAGCGAGACCTCGCGGATCGGCTCTCCCAGGAGCTAGCAGCGGTAGGGGGCATCGTGCATCGGGTGAGCTCCTTGGAAGACGCGCGTGTCAAGATCGCGAAGGTTTTCCGAGGACTGAAGGCACGTCACATCATTAGAACCGGAGCGCCGATCTTCGACGAGATGAAGCTCGACCGCGCTCTCTTCGAGGCCGGGGTCGGCTACCGTGCTTGTGGTTTGAAAGCCGACACCCGGGAGGCGATTCGCGACGCGGCTTTTTCCGCTCACGCCGGGCTCACCGCTGTGGACTTCGGCGTCGCGGAGACCGGAACGCTCGTTCTACTCGCAAGACCCGCGGAAGGGCGCGCCGTCTCGTTGGTGCCGCCCATCCACCTCGGCGTGCTCCGGGCCCGGGACATCGTCTTGGAGCTTGGCGAGCTCTTCGAAAGAGTGCGTGCGCGCCAGGATGGACTCCCGAGCGCGCTGACGTTCGTCACCGGCCCGAGCAGCACGGCGGACATCGAGCTCGTTCACACCGTCGGCGTGCACGGTCCGCGCGAGCTGCATCTCGTCCTGCTCGACTGAACCCGCGTGTTATACTGCGGCGCAACCGGAGAAAAGACTTGTACCGAGCGTCTTTCTACACACTTGGCTGCCGTCTGAACCAGACGGAGACCGCCGTGCTGGCGGGTGCCTTCAAGTCCAAGGGCTACTCGATGGTCGAGTGGGGTGAGACGACCGATCTCGCGGTGGTGAACACTTGCTCGGTGACCGCGCACGGGGAGTCACGCTGCCGCAACGTCATTCGCCAGGTACTCCGCCGCTCACCGGAGGCGTTCGTGGTCGTAACCGGCTGCTACGCACAGGTCGGGCTCGAGGCGCTCAGGAAGATTCCCGGCGTAGATATGATCGTGGGGACCGAGTACAAGTTGAAATTTCCCGCCTTCATCGATCGACCCCGGAAGTTGCCCGAACCGGTCGTGCTGCACTCGCAGCTCATCGACGACGCGGATTTCGAGGTCGACGGGACCGGCGAGTACACGACGACACGCGCCAACCTCAAGGTCCAGGATGGTTGCGATTTCTTCTGCTCCTTTTGCATCATCCCCTTCACGCGTGGCAGGGAGAGGAGCCGCAGGACGGAGGATGTCCTCCGTGAGGGCCGGGAGCTCGTCGCGCGCGGTCACCGGGAGCTCGTGCTGACCGGGGTCAACATCGGACGCTACCAAGCGGACGGCCATTCTCTTTGCGATTTGGTGAGAAGACTGGAGGACATCGAGGGGTTACGCCGCATTCGCATTACTTCTATCGAACCGACGACCATCGAGCCCGCTCTCGTGGATCACATGGTTCACTCCCAGAAACTCTGTCAATACTTTCACGTGCCGATTCAGAGCGGCGACGACACCGTGCTCGAGGGCATGAATCGCCGCTACGCGGCGAACGAGTACCGCGAGTTCATCGAGAACGTGGCGCGAAGGGTACCCGAGGTCGGTCTGGGGACCGATCTGATCGTGGGTTTCCCTGGTGAGACCGAGGAGTCATTCGCCCGCACGGAGACCCTTCTCGAGGAGCTGCCGCTCTCGTATTTTCACGTGTTCAGTTATTCGAAGCGCTATGGAACGCGCGCCGCTCGCCAAGACGGCCACGTGCACTCCGAGGTCATCAAGGAGAGGAGCCAACGGCTGCGCGCGCTCTCCCGGCGAAAGCGCCGCCAGTTCGGGTCGCGTTATGTCGGCAGGAAAGTGGAAGTGCTCTTCGAGCAGCAGGACGAGAACGGGCTCTGGACCGGACTCACGGACAACTACCTGCGAGTCGGCGTCGTGTCGTCCCGACCGCTGCGGAATACGTTCGCGGACGTCGTCATCCAGGAGGTCACCGACGAGCTGGCGCTCGGCGTGCTGGCTGACGCAGCTGCCTGACGAGCTCCCCGCAAAGCAACCTACCTAATTTGTCGGCCAACGGGAGACGCCGACCTCACTGGCCTGGTGACGAAACCGAGGACCAGGAAGTGTCAGTTTATCAATAGGTTAAGAGACAGCCCTCAGTCCCAAGCGGTTCGGCTTTTCCACCTAACCTACTTGTTCTCATTAGGTTAGGGCCAAAAATTCATTTTGACTTTCACCTAATTTATCCCTATAATCCAGGCTGCGGTTATCGCGATAACCCATTCATTCCAAAAGGAGTAATGCCATGCCCTTCCCTCCCGAAGCCACTCTCGAAATGGAGAGAGGTCTTACCCCGAGCGAGGTCGACCGACGCCTCGTCGCCGCCGCTCGCGTGCACCGCCGCGTGGAGTCCGTCTTGTGCTTCTATCTCCAGGAGGTCGAAAACCGACGGCTTTACCTCCAATATGGTTTCGCCTCGACCGTCGACTACGGCCGGGAAAGACTGGGCTTCGAAGAGCGCAAGACCCGCTCGCTGGTGAACATGGCCGAGCGTTTCGAAGACCTGCCTCGGTTGGAGGAAGCGTCGCCGCGGGGACATTCCTTGGACGAAAGCGAGGGAAGTCGTGAAAGTCGCGACGCCCAAGACGGAGGCCCAATGGCTCGCGCGTTGCAAGAGCATGAGCAACCGGCAGCTCGAGCAGGAGGTCAAACGCGAGCAGCCGCCCACCGCGAGAAGACTCTGGTGTTCGTCCTCGAAGGCGACCGTGTCGAGGCGTGGGAGCAGGCGCGAGAAGCGCTCGAGCGTTTAGCGGGGAAAACCCTGAGCGACATCGAAGCCTTCGACCTCATGTGCGCGGAGGCGTTGTGCACCTATGCGACGACGCCTGCTTTTGGAGACGGCGAGGAAACCGATGGCGGCTACCTGCGCCAAGTCGCGGACCGGGACGGCTGGAAATGCTCGCGTCCGGGGTGCAGCAATCGATCGGCCTTGACGGCGAATCACATCATTCCTCGCGCCCGAGGCGGACCCAATGAAGCGTGGAACCTCCACGTTGTCTGCGCGGAATGTCACGCCGCGATCACCGAAGGGCGGCTGAAAGTCAAGGGACGGGCCCCCAAGGGGCTTACTTGGGAGGGGCCGTTGGGTGTCATCGAGAAACCCTTGCCCCTACCCAGCTCGAAGAGACGGTCTACGAGCAAGCCGTCGCCTGGCTTCCCGACCCCACCGCGAGCCGGCGCCGGCATGATTTCCCGAGAAGGGCGAGTGCCTTATGGCGTGCCAGCTCGCCCCAACTTCGGATCACGTGATCCGGCTCTGGCCGGTGGCTCCACTAATCCGAGAGGCGGTAGCGGAAACGAATGGGCGGAGCCGACGGGCTCGCCCTGAAGACGATCCGGCTCGATTCCTGAACGATCGCCTGGCCCGATTCGACCGCGAGGCTTCCGGCAACGAAATGCGCGGAGTTGTTGAAGTCGAAGACCCAACGTCCCTCGCCGCTTCCCGAGACCAGGCGAGCCTCCACCGCGTTCCGTCCCTTTCGACCCTGCACCTGATGGCGGAACGGCGCGGTGTTGTTGGTTTCCTGCATGCTCGCCTCGTTGAGGACCACCTGTCCGCGCACCGATCCATCTCCGGGTGGAACATCGAGACGGCTGGTGAAAGACGTGTCAAGGGTCGTTGGAATCAGGTCCGGGGATCGTTGTGGCACGCTACCGCTAACGGTGTTGTTGCTTGCATTGGGGTCGGAGGTGTCGGAGCTAACGCTCGCGGAGCACGACGCGGGACCCGAGACACTGGCATCGACGTCACGACTAATACCAACCCCGATGTTCGCGGCCGTGCAGGTCTTAACCGTACTTGGACCGGCAGGGTTGCAGTTGAAGAAACCTGAGTCGTTCATTGGTTGGCTACAGCTAATGGTCAGTACCACGTTGGTCGCGGCCTCAGGGCCTGCGTTTGAGACGGTCACTGTAAAACCGCCCGGGGCTAAACTCCCGGAGAGGACCAGATCGGCGCCCGTTGGCGGGGGGGGAGG
>JBOGJF010000838.1:0-5713 GCA_050747785.1 Vicinamibacteria bacterium | reverse complement strand
GACGAATGGGGCGGCGGCCTGCGTCCCCGATGTCGAGCCTCCGATCCCAAGCAGTGGGGAGCGAACGCAATCTTCGACGTCGTCGATCGCAAGTTGCAGTTCCGCGGCTACTTCAAGATGTCGGCCCCCCAGACCGAGCAGGAAAACTGCGTGGCCCACAACGGGTCTCTGGTGCCCGTTCCCGGACGAGACATCATGGTTCAGGCGTGGTATCAGGGCGGTATCTCGGTATTCGATTTCACCGATTCCTCGAGACCGGTCGAGATTGCGTTCTTCGACCGCGGCCCGGTCGATGCGACTCAGCTCATCATGGGGGGCTATTGGTCGGCGTACTGGTACAACGGGTACATCTACGGTACGGAGATTGCCCGAGGTCTCGATGTGCTGAGACTCTCGCCGAGTGAGTACCTGTCGCAGAACGAGATCGACGCCGCGTCACTGGTCGTGCGGGACGTCGTTAACGTGCAGCAGCAGCACCGGATAGACTGGCCGGCGAGCCCCGTTTTGGCGCGTGCGTACCTGGACCAGCTCGGGCGGAGCCGGGCGCTCGCGTCGGAGAGAGCGGACGCTTTGACCGCAGCGCTCGACCGCGCCCAGCAAGTCCTCGGTAGCGGCACCTCGGACGAAGGCCGAACTTCGAGGCAGCTGGACCTCTTGGCAACCGAGCTCGAGCGCGATGGCGTCACCGTGACGGGACGCGATCAGGCTCGGCTCCGGTCGCTCACCGAGGTTCTGAGAGGCATCGCCAACAGCCTGCGGTGACCGTTCCCAAAGGCGTGAGCGTTTCGTTCGAACCCTCATCCCAGAACCGATAGTGCCTCGGTTCCTCTCTTGTCCGGCGTATAAACCATTAGTAATGAATTGTTTGTGCGCTAGACCCTGCCCCTAATTAAAGCTTTGACATACGTCGAACGGCTGGACTATGATATATCCGACCAAACTGGTCGTATATATGGAACGGCCGGGTTTGGGAGAATCGGCAATGCTAAGGCTTTCCAAGAAAGTGGACTATGGGCTCATGGCACTGATGCACCTTGCCCGACACAGCGACGCATCGTCCTGGAGCGCTCGCGAGCTGGCAGAAGCCTACGAGATCCCGGGTGGTCTGCTGGCGAAAGTCCTCCAGCGCCTGGCGCAGGCAGGTTTCGTCGCGTCGCAACACGGCAAGAAGGGTGGCTACACCCTCGCTCGCCCGGCCGGGGAGATCACCGTAGCGGAAGTCGTCCAGGCCATCGATGGTCCGTTCTCTCTGACGCAGTGCACGACGGAGGAAGGCGTGTGCCTGCAGTTCAAGACCTGCAACGTGAAGAGCCCTTTGCAGAGGCTGCACGAAAGCGTGGCGGCCATGTTCGCAACGCTCACCATCGCCCAAATGGTCGAGCAGGAAACGCGGAACGAAGGGCCGGGGAACGGCAACCTGAAACGAGGGGCGGCTCCCGAGAGGAAAACGAATGAGTTACCGGTGCTTCAGTAAGAACATCGAGAGGAGAATCATAGAGCGATGAGCGCCTCGACCGACAATTTGAAAGAGCTCGTCAACCGAGAATACAAGTACGGGTTCGTCACCGACATCGAGACCGACACCGTCCCGCCCGGCTTGAACGAGGACGTCATCCGCCTCATCTCGGCCAAGAAGGGAGAACCGGAGTGGCTTCTGGAATGGCGGCTCAAGGCCTATCGACACTGGCTCACGATGTCCGAGCCCTCGTGGGCGAACGTTCACTACCCGCCCATCGACTATCAGGACATCATTTATTATTCAGCTCCAAAGACGAAGGAAGGGGCCAAGAGCCTCGACGAGATCGATCCCGAGCTCAGGGCAACCTATGCCAAGTTGGGCATCTCCCTCGAGGAACAAGAGCGGCTGTCCGGTGTCGCGGTGGATGCGGTTTTCGACAGCGTCTCGGTGGCCACGACCTTCAAGAAGAAGCTTTCGGAAATGGGTATCATCTTTTCGAGCTTTTCCGAGGCGGTCAAGGAGCACCCCGAGTTGGTCCGGAAGTACTTGGGCTCGGTGGTACCCTACTCGGATAATTTCTTTGCTACCCTCAACTCCGCGGTATTCAGCGACGGGTCCTTCGTCTATGTGCCCAAAGGCGTCCGTTGCCCGATGGAGCTCTCCACTTACTTCCGGATCAACGCCTCCGCTACCGGTCAATTCGAGCGCACCCTGATCGTCGCCGATGACGGTAGCTACGTGAGCTACCTCGAAGGATGCACGGCTCCGATGCGGGACGAGAATCAGCTCCACGCCGCGGTGGTCGAGCTGGTCGCTCTCGACAGCGCTGAGATCAAGTACTCGACGATCCAGAACTGGTACCCCGGCGACAAGAACGGCAAGGGCGGTATTTACAATTTCGTGACCAAGCGTGGGAAGTGCGCCGGCGTCAATTCCAAGATTTCATGGACGCAGGTCGAGACCGGCTCCGCGATCACGTGGAAGTATCCGAGCTGCGTGCTGGTGGGCGAGAACTCGGTCGGCGAGTTCTATTCGGTGGCCCTCGCCAACAACTACCAACAGGCGGATACCGGCACCAAGATGATCCACATCGGAAGGAATACTCGCAGCACGATCATCTCCAAGGGAATCTCTGCCGGTCATGGTCAGAATACCTATCGTGGCTTGGTCAAGGTCCAAAAGGGTGCGATTGGAGCCAGGAACTTCTCGCAGTGCGACTCGCTTCTCATCGGGGACAAGTGTGGGGCCCACACCTTTCCCTATATTGAGGTGAAGAACCCCACTGCCCAGATGGAGCACGAGGCGACGACTTCCAAGATAGGAGAAGACCAGCTCTTCTATTGCAATCAGCGCGGCATCTCGACCGAGGATGCCATGACCATGATCGTCAACGGGTTCTGTAAGCAAGTCCTCAAGAAGCTGCCGATGGAGTTTGCGGTCGAAGCCCAGAAGCTCCTGGGAATCAGTCTCGAAGGCAGCGTGGGTTAATACGACAGGAAGAGGAAGCATAAATTGAAGCCAATGCTAGAAATCAAGAACCTCCACGCCAAGGCGGGCTGTGTGGAGATACTGAAGGGAATCCATCTGACCCTGAAGCCCGGCGAAGTGCACGCCATGATGGGACCGAACGGCTCCGGCAAGAGCACGTTGTCCAACGTGCTCGCGGGGCGCGAAACCTACGTCGTGACCGATGGCGAGGTCCTTTATGAGGGACGTAACCTTCTAGAAATGAGTCCCGAGGATCGGGCGCGGGAAGGGATCTTTCTGGCTTTCCAGTACCCGGTCGAGATTCCGGGAGTCAACAACACCTACTTCCTGAAGGCGGCGATGAACGCTATTCGGAAGCACCGTGGCCAGGAAGAGCTGGATGCTATGGATTTTCTCTCCCTGGTCCGCAAGAGAGCGGAGCTCGTCGAAATGGACGAAAGCCTCATTAATCGTCCAGTGAACGAAGGGTTCTCCGGTGGCGAGAAGAAGCGGAACGAGATCTTCCAGATGGCGGTCCTCGAGCCGAAGCTGGCCATCCTCGACGAGACTGACTCCGGCCTGGACATCGACGCGCTGAAGATCGTCGCCAACGGAGTCAACTCGCTGCGGAGTGACGGTCGTGGCTTCCTCGTGATCACGCACTATCAGCGACTTCTGGACTACATCGTCCCCGATTTCGTCCACGTGCTCAGCGAGGGCCGCATCGTTCGCTCCGGTGGCAAGGACTTGGCTCTCGAGCTCGAAGAGAAGGGCTATGGCTGGATCGAGAAGGAGCCCGCACCCAGCCGAGCGGCGGAGGCGGTTTGAGCGGCACGATGGCGGAAGTAACGGATCGCATCGGGAATTATCTGGAGCAGTTCGCCCAGTTCGAGAAATCGCCGGTCGTCCGGTCGTCCTGGGTTCACCCGATCCGCCAAGAAGCCATGCAGCGCTTCTCGGAGCGCGGTTTTCCCGATACCGATGACGAGGAGTGGCGTTTCACGAGCGTGACGCCGCTTCTGGGTGCGTCCTTCGCACCGGCGCCACGAGTTGAAGACGCCGAGGCACTGGATCGATTCCGTGTCGGCGGCGCCTTGCGGCTGGTATTCATCAATGGACACTATTCCGAGAAGCACTCATCGCTCGAATCGCTTCCCGGCGGCGCGATCGTAGGAAATCTCGGGGAGGCACTCGAAGCACACCGCGGTCTCGTGGAGCCCCATCTCGCGCGGTACAGCCGTTATCAAGAAAACCCGTTCGCGGCTCTGAACGCGGCGTTCCTCTCCGAAGGTGCCTTCGTGTATCTTCCCAAAGGCTCTGCGGTGGCCGTGCCGATCGAGCTTCTGTTCTTGTCCGTGCCAGGCGAGTCTCCGGCGGTTTCACACCTGCGGAATCTCATCATCATGGAGGCGGGGAGCCAGGCGCGGATCATCGAAAGCTACGGTGGCGTGGACGGCCCTGCCTATTTCACGAACGCGGTGACCGAGGTCGTGGTGGGGGAGAGTGCCAACCTCGATCACTACAAGCTACAGCGCGAGAGCCGCACGGCATTTCACATCGCTTCACTCCAATTCCATCTCGACCGCAGCGCCGCATTGGCCACGCTTTCTATCTCATTGGGCGGTGGCCTCGTTCGCAACGACATCAACGCCGTGTTGGACGGCGAGGGGTGCGATCTAGCGCTCAACGGTCTCTACGCCGTGGGAGGCGAGCAGCACGTCGATCACCATACGCTGATCGACCACGCCAAACCTCATGGTACGAGTCGCGAGCTCTACAAGGGGATCTTGAGCGGTCGCTCGCGGGGGGTCTTCAACGGCCGCATCATCGTGCGCAAGGACGCTCAGAAGACGGACGCAAAGCAAACCAACCGTAACCTCTTGCTTTCGGACGAGGCCTTGGTGAATACGAACCCCCAGCTCGAGATCAACGCCGACGACGTCAAGTGCGGCCACGGCGCTACCATCGGCCAGCTCGATGCGGACGTTCTTTTCTACCTTCGCTCCCGTGGGATCGACGTCGACACGGCTCGGCACCTCTTGACCTACGGATTCATGAGCGACATTAGCGAGCGGATCAAGGTCGACGCCATCCGCTCCGAGCTGGAACGGGTGCTCTTTGCGAATTTGCCGGGAAGGTAGGCACTCCTATGAATGTTAGCCGGGAATCGTCCGTCGTTGGGGTCCGCTCGACTCCCGCGAGGAACTCGTCTTTCGACGCGCACCGAATCCGAGAGGATTTTCCTATTCTGAAAAGGAAGGTGCATGGCAAGCCCCTCGTGTATCTGGACAATGCCGCGAGCTCACAGAAGCCGAAGGCCGTGATCGATGCCATCAGTCGGCTGTATTCGGAGGACTACGCGAACGTCCATCGGGGTGTCCATGAGCTCAGCCAGCGGTCGACCGCGGCTTACGAGAACGCCCGGGTGAAGGCGCGGCGTTTCATCAACGCCGGGACGGAGAGGGAGATCATCTTCTGTCGCGGCACCACCGAGGCCGTGAATCTGGTCGCTCAAACCTATGGCCGAGTCCACGTCCGCGCCGGCGACGAGGTGCTTATCACCACGATGGAGCATCACTCCAATATCGTGCCCTGGCAGATTCTCTGTGAGGAGAAAGGGGCCTATCTGAGAGTGGCCCCCATCAACGACCGAGGGGAGTTGATTCTCGAAGACCTCGATAAGCTCCTGACGCCGAAGACGCGGTTGCTAGCCGCCGCTCATGTCTCGAACGCACTCGGTACGATCAACCCGGTGCGAGAGATCGTCCGCATGGCGCATGAGCGGAA
>JBOGJF010000837.1:0-4745 GCA_050747785.1 Vicinamibacteria bacterium | reverse complement strand
GGACCACCCTGCGCCTTGAGCGCCCGCTTGGTCACCGCCACGTCATCCTCGAGAGAGAGCGTGGGATTCTGGACAATCGTTACATTGTAGCCGTCGTTCTTCAGCGCCTTGTAGACGCCGTACCAACCCGATCCGTCCACGAATCCACCGTGGACGAGAACCACATTTTTCACACCGTCTTTCTGGGACACGATTTACCTCCTTGACCCCATGGCGAATGCGACTGCTGGCCAATATTCTCGCGAGCTGGGACGTATCACGAGCAGGTGAATACGCCATGAATGTGACGCAACGAGGTGGTCCTGTATTGAACGTTCAGGACGCGTCTTGTCCCACGGGGGGCAGGCCGGCCGAGGCGTAGTGACTCCCTTTGAGGGCGAGCTCCTCGAGCGGACTCGTTTCCGGAACGAGTAACTTTTCTACACACTCCGGCCCCAGCTTTGCCCGCGTCTCCTGCCCCTCGGCCCGTTGTAGAGCCTCTCGCCCCGGCGCGCTACAAGGAGGTGATGGCGCGGTCCGGGGTTCAGGAAGCCGTGTGTCTGAACCTGCGGCTACGTACTTATATTGGTGCCGAAGGGAGGATATCTGAGAGGAGAGACAATGGAAAAGCGCAAACTTGGAAAGAGTAGCAACCTGGAGGTCTCGGCCCTCGGCCTCGGCTGCATGGGTATTAGCTTCGGGTACGGCCCGGCTGTCGACAAGCAACAGGGGATCTCACTTATCCGAGCAGCCGTCGAACGCGGCGTGACCTTCTTCGACACGGCCGAAGCCTACGGTCCGTTCACGAACGAAGAGCTTGTGGGCGAAGCCCTCGCCCCCTTCCGCGGGCAAGTCGTGATCGCCACGAAGTTCGGGTTCGACATCGATGCCTTTCCAGGCCTCAATAGTCGGCCCGAGCACATCAAGCAGGCCGCTGAGGCCTCGCTCAAGCGGCTCAGGGTCGATGCCATCGATCTGTTCTATCAACACCGGGTCGACCCAAACGTGCCGATCGAAGACGTGGCGGGAGCGGTGAAAGGCCTGATCCAGGAAGGTAAGGTCAAGCACTTCGGCCTCTCGGAGGCGGGGGTGCAGACCATCCGTCGGGCTCACGCCGTTCAGCCGGTCACCGCCCTCCAGAGCGAGTACTCGCTCTGGTGGAGGGAGCCCGAAGAGGAGATCCTGCCGACCCTCGAGGAGCTCGGGATCGGGTTCGTCCCCTTCAGCCCGCTGGGCAGGGGCTTCCTCACGGGGAAGATCGACGAGACCACGACGTTCGACAGCTCCGACTTCCGGAACACCGTCCCCCGCTTCACGCCCGAGAATCGGAAGGCCAACCAGGACCTGGTGGACCTGGTGACCCGGATTGCGGAGCCGAAGCAGGCGACGCCGGCGCAGATCGCGCTCGCGTGGCTGCTCGTCCAGAAGCCGTGGATCGTTCCGATCCCAGGGACCACGAAGCTGCACCGCCTAGAGGAGAACCTCGGCGCGGCGGCCGTCGAGCTGTCGTCCGAAGATCTGCGCCAGATCGAGAGCCTCGCCGCACGGATCACGGTGCACGGGCACCGGTACTCCGAGAGCTCGGAGCGAATGATCGACCGGTGACATTCACCGGCGCCAGCGTGACCTGCGCTGGCGGTCGGGCGGGACCCCTCTCGGAGACGAAGAAACGGTGTGGGAGACTGCCTCTCCCAGCCGGATGTGACAACTAATCTTCTTGTGACCGACGCCGTCGCGCCTGTCGCTCAGTCTTGTCCTTCCATGGCTCGCCGGGCACGCGTGCAATCATCTCTCGCAGGACGCGCTCGATGCCCTTCCCGAGATCGAATGTCACACCTGGCGGTAGCAGCGGCGGGACATCGTCGGTGAATGCCGGCAGGTGGATCTTGCCCGCCAGGTTCTCCTCGAAGAGCGCGCCTGCGATCTGGTGGCCTCCCTGTTTCATGTAGACGCGGAAGATGTCGACGACCGTGGACGGATCGATACCCGCCTCGAGCGCAGTCCACAGATCGAAGAGGTCGCGTCCCTTTTTCCGCTGAAACAGCGCCCGCAGCTTGGTAGCCAGAAGCTCTTCGATCGCGAATGTCGTGATGTCCGCGCGTCCCCGCCACCAGCGGGACTCGACGGCGAACTGTCGTTTCGTCGTCCCGCGCACGGCGAGGTGCTCTCGCGTGTTGGTCTCGATCTTCAATCGCAGCCGGACGACCGGTGGGTTCTCCGACTCGTAGCGGTAGATGAGCCGCATCCCTTCACCGCGCTCGCGCTTGGGCGTTCCGAGCCAGCTGTCGAGCTTCGCGCGGATCCGGTCGATCGTTGGGCCGATCGGCGCCGGTCGAAGCTGCACCAGGTCGATGTCCTCCGAGTAACGTGGGGCCGGGGAGAAATGCAGCTTGTGAAGGGCGGTCCCGCCGCGCAGCGCGACGTCGTTGGCTATCTCGGTATCCTCGAAGATCTCGACGAGCGCACGTGAGAGCACGAGGTCTTGTTCGACCTGCTCGTCGGTCGCCCATCGCGTGGACGCCCGCCACTCGACGATGAAGTCGGAGGGGATCAGACCTCCACCTCGATGGTCGTGTTGACGAGCACGCGCCAGCGCGCATTCCGCTCGGAGACTGCTTCAGAGCTCTCGGGCTCGAGCGGAACGAACCTCGGCTTCTTGTCCTCGACCAGCTCGCTTAGGGGTTCAGCGAGTTCACCGTGCTCGGTAAGACCGAGCAGGTAGCCGAGTCGCTGCACTACCGGCATCTTCTCTCCCTGCTTTGCGATAGCGAGTAGACGCATCGCGTCCATGCGCTCGGCGAGCTCCGCGATCACCGTCGCAACATGATCGATCGAGCCGGCCCCCTTTCGGTAGCGGACTAGATCGAACGCGGTCATTTCGGGCGTTGAGACCGGGATGTATCCGCTCGACGTCTTCATCCGCTCGGTGACGGCATCGTCCACACGCCGACTGAAGAAGAAGCGAATGCGCACGCCACCCACGGTCAGCGGCCGTAACACTCCGGCCGCGACGACCTGAAACTCCATCGGCCGCTGGTGCGCGGCGCCATGGAGCGACGCGGCGGAGAGGAGACCCACGTAGTATGGCGTCCCATGGAACGTCATGAGGTCGTCGATCCAGGCAGCAGCGGGCAGTGCACCGAGCGCGCGGTACTCCGGATCGACGATCAAGTAGAACCCGCGACGGGGCATAGCGAGCCAGCCGGTCTTCTGGAGGCGCCGTAGCGAGTGGTAGGTGGCGAGGCTAGACGACCCCAGTGCCCTCTCCGCCTCCTCCCGGGTGAAGGTGTGCCGCCCCCGGGCCAGGAGCCGTTCCACATAGGCTCGGGCCTTACTTTCCATTTGTTAGCATATCCTAGCTATAATCGCTAGGTTATGCAAACAGATTTGCAAGAACTGCTCTCCAGGAACCTTGCTGAGGTTGCAGTGTTGCCAGTTCGTTACTTGTTTGGTAACGATTCTTGGATTTGACAACCGGTTGTAGAACATGCTATACGTTACTAAATAAGTAACGGATCGCTTAGCGTGCAACTAGTGGGGGAAGTGGCGATCCGTTGCGGTCTGGCCCCTGTTTGGGGGCTGTACGAGGTTGAACATGGAGCGGACGCTTTCCGAGACCGAGGCCAAGGTGGTCCTCGACCTCGAGTGGCGTAAACAGAACACCGTCACTCTGAACGAGTTACGCCAAGCGCTCGGGGTGTCGGAGGTCTACGCCCGCAAGCTCGCTCACGGACTGGTGAAAAAGGGCTGGTTCGAGCGCCTTCGCCCTGGACTGTTCCTGCTCGTGCCCGCGCGGCGAGGCCGCGAAGGCGTTGCGGACATGAACCCTCTCGCCGCTGGCGCGGTGCTCGTTTCCCCGTACTTTTACTCCTTCGGCACGGCCTGTACGCACCACGGACTCACCGAGCAGGTCTTCTCGGATGTCTATCTCGCTTGCCAGGAGCATCGTCGGCCAGAGACTATCCGGGACACGCGCTACATTTTCGTCCACGTCCCGGAGCAGCGGTTCTTCGGATTCAAAGAGATCGCGGTTCTCGGACAAGCTGTTCAGATGGCTACCGTCGACCGTGCCGTGCTCGACGCCATCGATCGGCCCCGGTTCGCGGGCGGTATCGGTGAAGTGTCGCGGATCGTGGCGCGGGCGGCCGGCAAAGTTTCGTGGGACGAGGTCATCGCTCTCGCGCGAAAGTGGGGCTCGTCTGGGTTGGTTCAGCGCCTGGGCTACTTCGTTGACCTGCGTGGGGTCGACGTGCCCAACCACGTCCGGACCGCACTCCTCAACCTCGTACGCCCGAAAAGCAAGATCCAGCTCGGCCCACGCCGCAAGTGGGGCTCATCCGGCAAGCTTGTCCGACCGTGGAACGTCGTGGAGAACGTCCCCCGGGAGGTGCTCTTCTCAAAGGACGAAAAGGCGCGTCGGCGCGTGGTCTTCCCAAAGAGGGAGCCGGTCTCGTGATCGAGGACAAGTTTGTCGACCTCTACGCGCGCAATAGCGGTCTGCGTGACAAGCTTGTCGCCGAGCGGGATGTTGTGCTGACGTACGCGCTCCGCGCGCTGCTCGATGCCGGCGTGATGAGCGATCTGGCGTTCAAGGGCGGCACGTGCTTGCGCAAGCTGATCTTCGGCTCGGCCGGACGCTTCTCCGAGGACCTTGACTTCACTCTGGACACGGACAGGCCCGATGACGACGTCCTGACGGAGATCGTCGATGTCTTGAACCGGGAGCAATACGGCATCACGTTCACCTTCAACGAGTACTACAAGAC
>JBOGJF010000836.1:0-3147 GCA_050747785.1 Vicinamibacteria bacterium | reverse complement strand
CCCTCTCACTCGCTGCCAGTCCGGGAACCGCCTTGTAGAGGGACTCCTTCAAATTCCGCAAGTACTTCGTCACATCCCGCGCGACGTGTGTCGTTTTATCGTAAATACTCGCCCTACCCCGTCTAGTCAAAATCGCTGAAGCAGTCCATCGTTTGGGGTCCTGAAAGGAGGACGAAGGATGGATGCAAGAGTACGGCGATTTCGGAAGCAAGCTCAGCTGGAAAACCGGGGACGATCGGGAAGGCGTCGACGGTACTCGCCAAGTCTGCGTTCCCTGGGGGTGGCTTACCTGCGGGAACAGATGCAGCGGGGCTGGAGTGGGGAGACGGTAGCGTCGGAGCTCGGGGTGAGCGGTTGGTCGCTGAGCCGGTGGACCCGTCGACTCAAAGCCGAAAAGGCCTCCGCACTGAGGGCGGTGGAGGTAGTCGCTCCGGGAGCGAAAGTCACGACGAGTGGCGTGGTGACGCTGGTGACGCCCGATGGATACCGGATCGAAGGTCTCAGCGGGCTGGACGTACGGTTGGTGCTGGAGGCGCTGCGATGATGTGGAACGGGCGCCGTGTAACAGCCTACGCCTACACGGCGCCCGTGGATATGCGAAAAGGTTACGACGGCCTGACGGCAGTTGTGGAGCAAAAGCTGGGCCGGGATCCGCTGAGCGGCGAGCTGTTCTTGTTCGTGAGTCGGAACCTGATTCGAGCGAAGGTTTTGTACTGGGACGGCACCGGGCTTTGCGTCTTTGCGAAGCGGTTGGAGCAGGGACGATTCGCGCGCTTGTGGAGCGAAGAAGAATCGACGGTGCGTCTGACGCTGAGCGAGCTTCAGCTGTTCCTCGAGGGAAGCAAGCTGGTCGGAAAAATATCGTTGTCGCCACCGGAGATGGTGCATTTTTCTCTTGCCAATCGGTCGAGGTCATGATCAAATCCGAGTGAATGGTTCGGATTCAAGACGAACGAGATCTTGAGACTCTCCGTCAGATCAGCATCCTCCTCGACAACGAAAACAAACGACTCATCGACAAAACACGGAGTCTGACCCTCGAGCTCGCACGACGCATGGGGCTGGATGAGAAACAATGCGAGCAGATGGAGCTCTCGGTGCTGGAGGAGCTCCAGACGAAACGAGAGCACGTGTTTCGGGTGGACGAGCGGAAGAAGGCCGAGCAAGAGGCCAAGGAATCGAAGCAGAAAAAACGGCGCAAGGGCCACGGACCGCGGCCTCAATTGCAGTTGCCCCTGGTGGAGCTTCCGGTGATGGAACTCTCGGAGGAGAACCGAGGCTGCAAGGTCTGCGGCGGAACCGTCGAGGAGATGAAAGGCCAGTTCGAGGAGTCGGAATGGGTAACGGTTGTCCACCGAGAGTTCCGACGGGAGCGAATCCGCCAGCAGAAATACCGCTGCTCGTGCAATGCGAACGTGGAAACCGCCCCTGGACCGGATAAGCTGATACCCGGCGGTCGATACACGGTGGAGTTCGCGGCTGAGGTGGCTGTCGGGAAGTACACAGACCACCTCCCGCTGGAGCGCCAGGTGCGAATGATGGCGCGAGAGGGTCTGGAAGTGGATTCCCAGACCTTGTGGGATCAGGTCCATGCCTTGGCGATGCACGTGAAGCCTACGTACGAGGCGCTGCTCGCAAGAGCACTCTCGGCGCCGGTGCTTCACGCAGACGAGTCAGGCTGGCCGCTTCTGGGAAAGAAGGGAAAATCCCCGGGAAGCGTGTGGAACCTCAGTACTCCAGAAGTGATCGTCTATCGAATGATGCCCTCGAAATCCGAGGACGACGGCCGCAAGGTGCTGGGGAACTACAAAGGCACGGTCGTCGCCGACGGCTATGTGGTCTACGACAATCTGAAGCGGGCTGGTCCCTTTCGACTGGCGAACTGTTGGGCCCACGTGCTGCGACACGCCGAGGAGGCTTTCGAGAACTTTCCGACTGCCTGCGGCGAGTTGCTGAAAATGATTCGCGAGCTCTACGACATCGAGCGGGAGGTGCCGGGACCCTTTCCCGGCACCGAGGAGGCCCAAAAACTACGCCATCGTTTGCGGCAGGAGCGCTCGCGACCACTGACGGACAAGATCTACAAGTGGTTGTTCGCCCAACATGGGCTGCCGCGGAGCGAGTTCGGAAAGCTCGTGAACTACATCCTCGAGCGCTGGAAGGGCCTGACGGTCTTCCTCGAGGATCCTCTCGTTCCACTCGATAACAATGCCGCCGAGAGGGCTCTCCGTGCTCCAGTCCTAGGAAGAAAAAATCACTACGGCTCTCGGTCTCAGCGTGGGACCCTCGTCGCGGCTATCCTCTACAGCCTCTGCGAAACCGCGAAGGTTCACGGTCTCGACCCCCGCGCCTACTTGATCGCCGCGACCAAGGATGCCATCAGAAATCCAGGGGCCATCACCATGCCCGAGGATCTCCTGCAGCGCGCCGCGAGCTAGACCAGCGCACCCGCTCGCAAACCCCACCGGGCCTCTGAATCCCCCACGGGGGACGGCGAGGATATACCTTCATTCGGCAGGCATCCCGCGACAATCCCACTTGGGGTGAAGAGCGCATCCGAGACGAACTCCGAGTCAAGTTCGGACTCAGGGTTTCAGCGCGCACCGTGCGCAAGTACATGTTCCGACGGGGCCCTCGGGGGGGTGAGTACGGCTCCCAAACCTGGACAACGTTCGTCCAAAACCACGCCAACGCCGTCGTCGCTTCCGACTTTCTCACCGTCGTCACCGTGCGATTCAAGGTCCTCTTCGTCCTCGTCATCATGGAAATCGAATCAAGGAAGATCCTGCACGTCAACGTCACGCCGCATCCAACCAGAGCGTGGATCTCTCAGCAGTTCCGAGAAGCGATTCCTTTCGAGCATCCCTACCGCTTCGTCATTCTCGACCGGGACATCTTGTTTTCTCCCGAAGTCGGAAAAACGATCGAACACCTCGGCGTCAAAGTTCTCCGAACTCCGCCCCGAGCCCCCAAAGCCAACTCTTTCTGCGAAAGGCTGAACCGAACCCTTCGCCGGGAGTGCCTGGACTTCTTGATCCCTCTCTCCGAGAATCATCTCCGGCGAGCTCTCTTCCGATTTCGTGATTTCTATAACCGGGGAAGACCACATTCTTCACTCGGACCCGGCGTCCCCGTGCCTTCCGACGG
>JBOGJF010000835.1:0-10138 GCA_050747785.1 Vicinamibacteria bacterium | reverse complement strand
GTCCAGGCGATCCGTATCTCTCCCAGCGGGATCCATGTCCTCGAGGAAGGACGCAAGCGGATCGTCAACCTCGATTGGAGCGGCAAGCTGGCGAGCACGCAATCGGCGGTGCAGCCCCGAGACCTTTCCGTGGATCCGCGTGGCACGCCGATCGTGGCCAACGAGAAGGGATTGATCGTGGACGGAAAGCCGGTGGCCCTGAGGGTCCCCGAGGAAAACGGACCCAAAGAGCTCGAGAAAGTAAGAGCCGCAGCGCGCGACCGGCTGGGGAACCTTTACGTCTACGACGACGACCAGAAGATGATACTGCGGTTCGATTCCGCGGGAACCCTCGTGGGTCCTTTCCCCGATGGCAACCGGCGCGAGGTGTTGCGGTTGGCCGTGGATCCGGCCGACAACCTGGTCGTTCTGGACAATGAGAGATCGGTGACCGTTTTCAGTCCCGGTGGAACGAGAGTGGCAAGCATCGAGAGACGCGCGCCGCGGTGGGAACTCAGTAAGCCCGTGGATGTTGCCATCGACCCTTCCGGCTTTCTTTATGTGTTGGACGAGGACGGGGCTCAATTGGCGGTGTTCGATCCATCGTACCAGTTCGTGCTTCTTCTTACCCGCCAGAGTCTCGGCGGCGGCGCGCTCACCAAGCCCATCACGTTGGACGTCGATCGCGCAGGAGATGTCTATGTCTACGATGACAAGACGCAGTCCATTATTCGCCTCCATTAGGGCGCTCGGTCTCGGCTTGGCCGGGTTGGCGCTCTCCGGTGCGACCTCGTGGCGGTCGACCCAAGAGATCGTTGGCGAGCACGATGTGTTCCTCCAGCTCTCACAGCAGTTCTCCGAGGCGGTTGCGATCTTCGAGGATCCGCAGCGGCAGTCCCAATCCATCGAGTTCTTCGGTCAAATCATCTCCGCCATCGAAGACGAGCGGCGAGTCAATGAGGAGATTCCCACGGAGTTGGAGGAGCTGCAGCAGCGGGCCTACGAGTATCGGGCGCAGGCGTATTTCAACTCCGGCCAGTTGCAGGGTGCGGCGGACGACTTTCGGCAGCTGATTCTCGCCAATCCGCGATACGCTTTGGACGAGGAGGTGCTGTCGCCCAAGATCATCGACTTCTACGAGGATCAGAAAAAGCAGCTCATCGGGTATATCGCCGTAAACTCTGAGCCACCCGGCGCGCGGGTGACGGTCAACGGGACGTTCGTGGGAATCACCAACTTCTTCCCGATCGAGGTGCACACCGGCGCCGCGCGCGTGGAGGTCAACGTGGAGGGTTATGACCCGATCGTGCGGGACGCCATCGAGATTCTCCCTGGGGAGATCCGCACCTTGGAGTTTGCGTTGATCAGAAATAGCGCCAAGCTTCCGGTCATCACGCAACCTTCTGGGGTGGAAGTATGGGTGGATGGTCAGCAGGCGGGGACCACCGGGGGGAGCCTGCCGCCCGATCTGCGAAGCTTCATGCCGGCCGAGTTCGACCCGGATCGGCTCTCGGCGCCTCTCGATCTCGCCGCGCTGCCCCTGGGGCAGCACCTCATCGAGCTGAAGCGGGATTGCTACGAGACGACCGCCTTCTCCATCAACGTGGAGCAACCTCAGGACTACACCGCGCGAATCGTGAAGTTGGAAGAATCGATCGGCCAGCTGCGCCTGACCAGTAACCCCGCCGGGGCGCGCGTCTTCCTCGACGGTGAGTACAAGGGCAGTACGCCCTTGGATCTCAACCGCGTCTGCTCCGGTACGCACCATCTCGAGGTGAAACACACCACCGGCCGGTACGTTGCAGACGTCGTGGTCGCAAAGAACGAGGACCTGTCCCTAGACTGCCCCATCCGGCCCACGATGGCTTTCCTCGGCTTGGCATACCAGGAAGGTGTGTCGGAACGTGACCTGGAGGACATGAGAGAAAGCATCACGGTGGGTCTCCAAACGCTCACCGCGATGAACCTCATTCTCGTACCCGAAGCGCAGACGACTACCCTGCTCGGAGGCGAACCTCTCGAGGCGCTGGTGGCGGGGTACGTCGTGCCGGGTGCGGGGACTTCGCGGGAACGCGTTCGAGCGCTCTCGGAACGTATCGGTGAAGCGCTGGAGGTGGAAGCCCTGTTGGTGGGGTATGTGCCGGCACAACGCTTGACGAAAGACGTCATCTTCAATCTACTCGCGACCGGCTCCAGCACACCGGATACGTTCACCATCAACTATCTCGATCGGGAGGCGCTTCCCCACTTCGTCGACGAGCTTTCCGCGACGACCCCGCTCCACGGAAGCTGGATTGGTCTCACGACCGTCGACACGCTAGTCAGCGCGGGTCCGGTGGTGCTCCAGTTGGCACCGGAGGGCCCGGCGGCCCAGGCCGGGCTCCAGAAGGGAGACGTCGTCCTTTCGGCCGATGGGGCGCCCGCGAGCGATACGCTCGCGCTCGTGCAGAAGGTCCGCGGCACGGAACCGGGAAGTACGCTTCCCTTGCAGGTCGAGCGACAGGGAACGACGAGCGACATAACGGTCACGGTGGGTACGACCCCTTTGGAGGTCCCCTTGAACCAGGAAGGCTTCCTCTACAACAAAGCAATCATCGACTTCAGACACCGAATCGTGACCGAGCCCTCGGTGGAATCGCTGGCCCGGCTCAATCTCGCCCTCTGTTACATGGCGCTCGGCGACTTCGAAACGCCTTTGCGGGAGCACTTTCCCCGCATTACGCTTCCTGAGGCCCGAGGTATCTCGCAGGGAACCGTCCTCTATCACACGGGTGTCTGCTACCAACGGTTGGAGGAGCGCGCCGAGGCGGTGCGGGTTTTTCAGGAAGCCTTGAGCTATCCCGAAGCCACGTTGCAGACGAACGACGGACCGCGCGTCGGCCCGTTGGCGGAACGCAAGCTTCGAGAGCTGGGACAATGATGCCGCGGTCTCCGCGATGGTCATTTTCCAATCTCTAGCAGGGAGAAACTACCCGTGCCGAGGCGTCTGGTCATCACCAACGGTGACTGGATTACGCGACAGGAGATCGGTAACACCGATATCGTCATAGGCCGGGACCCCAACTGCGACCTCTTTTTCGTGAACCAGAAGCTCTCCCGTCGGCACGCTCGGTTCGAGCCGGGACCGGATGGCGTCCGGCTCGTCGATCTCGGAAGTCGGAATGGCGTGTGGGTGAACGAGAAGAAGATCGACCAGCACCGATTGGCGCCCGGCGACACGATTCGTCTAGGGGGGCTTCGGATCGTATTCGAGGAAGAAGACGCCGACCCGAGCCCGGAGCGTGAAGGCGTGGACACCACCGTGCTCGAAGGAGTGGACGCCACTGTGGCGCTGTCTGGGGGGTCACTCGCCACTCTCGCCGTCCGGCCTGCGACGCCGGCGAAGCCTGCAAGGCCTCCAAAGCCTCCAAAGCCTCCAAAGCCTCCAAAGGAAGAAGCTTCACGTCGTCAGGAAATGGATTCGGAATCACCCGATGCAACGGTGGTTCAATCCCGCCCTCCGGATGAGCTGGGTCATGATGACCGGACTGTCATGCTCGATTCCGACTCGACACCTGGACCGGACGCGGCGGCCACGGTGAGTCTCGGAGCCGAAGGAGCGGCGACGTCCGAGCAACCCACAATCTCCCCCATCGATGTCTCGACGCGAACCTTCACGCCCTCCGACGCAACCCAAACGGTCGCAAGCGATGAAGAGCCAATCCTCGTCCCGGAGCCAGAGCCCCTGGTGGTTCGCTTGAGGGAGCAACTGTCCGCATGGCCCTGGCCTAGCAAGTTCTCCGTGACGATCTTTGGATTGAGCGTCCTGCTGGGTGGTCTCTGGGTGGGGCTCGTCCGTGCGGGCTCGTGGGTGGCGGGAGTATTCTTCGGTCTCCTCTTTGCGAGTCTCTTGGCGCGGTTGGCGACCGTGCTGGCGCGAAAGCTACTGGTCGAGCCGGTAGCGAGGCTCGGGCGAGACGCGGATGCTCTCGGGAACGGAGGCCCTCTTTCCCTGGGTCGCGAGTATCCGGAGCTGGATGAGCTCGCAAAGAGCGTCAATCGATTGACGGGACGCGCCCCCGAAACACGAGAAGAGAAAAAGACATAGCTCGCCCTTTTCCCTGGAGCGAGTTTTTGTGATACCGTCGGCACGGTCACTTCACCAACATCGGTAGGGTTTCGGGGTCATGGCGCTAGCTGAAAAAATCCAGAAGGATCTCGTCCAGGCCATGAAGGACAAGGCCGCAGCGCGCGTTTCGGTCTTGCGAATGATCGCCGCCGCGTTGAAGAACAAACAGATCGAAAAGCGGGCCGCCCTCTCGGACGAGGATGTCGTCCAGGTTCTCAAGACCCAGCAGAAACAACGAGCGGAGTCGATCGAACAATTCGAGAAGGGCGGTCGCCCCGATCTCGCCGCCAAGGAGCGCCAAGAAAAGCTAGTCGTCGAATCCTACTTGCCCGAGGCGGTCTCTGCTGACGAGGTGACGAACGTCGTCGCCGACGTGATCCGCTCCCTCGGCGCCGAAGGGCCGAAGAGCATGGGAGCGGTGATGAAGGAGGCGATGAGCCGTTTGCAGGCCACCGGCAAGACCGTGAACGGCAAGGCCGTCAACGCCATGGTGAAGAGCAAGCTCGAGGCCCTCGCCACGGGCGAGGCGGAGGGATCGAAATAGCAGCCCGCGGCCACGTTCGCGAGTCGAGGGGCGTCTGGCTAGCTTCATTCGTAAGACGCACCCATATTGACGCCAAAAAGTTCGCGAGACCTCTCCCTCCTGTACCGTTATCCTCTCGACGTTAGCTCCATGATCAAGCCGCCCGCACTCCGTCCGTCCTCGGTCGTGGGAGTCGTCGCTCCATCCAGCCCGATACGGCGCGAGTTCCTGGAGAGAGGACTCGAAGAGCTGGCCGGGCTCGGCTTTCGAGCTCGACTCGGTCGCTCGATCGAAGAAAGCTCGCGTTACACAGCGGGCAGTCCCGACCGACGCGCAGCCGACTTCGCCGAGCTGTGGGAGGATCCCGAGGTCGCCGCGATCTTCTGCGCCCGCGGCGGCTATGGTTCTCTCGAGTTGCTCGACAGGCTGGACGCGGAGCGGCTGCGAGCCCATCCCAAAATAGTCCTCGGGTCGAGCGACGCCACCGCGCTCTTGTGCTTTCTCGCTGCACGGGTGGGGTTGGTCTCGTTTCATGGGCCGATGGTGGCCCAACAAATGGCGCGGGGACGGTCGGCGTACGACGCGAACAATCTTCTCGCGCTCCTTGGCGACGGCCGACCGGCGGGGAGGCTCGCCGCGAGCGGCGTGCGCCTTGTACATCCCGGCCGGGCGGAGGGCATCGTCTTGGGTGGGTGTCTGTCGCTGGTAGCGGCTCTGGTCGGCACCCCGTACCTGCCTAGCTTCGACGGGGCCATCGTGTTCCTCGAGGACACCGCGGTCAAACCGTACCAAATCGATCGCATGCTCTGGCAGTTGCGCAAGTCCCGATCCCTCGAGGGCGTGCGAGGCTTCGTTTTCGGTGAGATGCCCGGTTGTGAACAGCATCCCTCTCAGGGATACGCGCTCGACGACGTCCTCCGGGACGCGACGGCCGGACTCGGGGTGCCCGTGCTTTCTGGTTTTCCGTCCGGTCATTGTGTCGCTCCCGCGATGACCCTTCCTCTTGGTGTTCGCGCGAGCATGGACCACGACGGGCTCACACTCTTGGAGGGAGCCGTCGTTTGATACCCCTCATCTTTAGGGAGGGGGCCGTCGCTTGATACCTAGCCCCCTCGGTCCCGCTCAGGGACGCATCCATCTGCTCGGGATCTGTGGCACCGGCATGGCCTCGCTCGCGGGAATGTTGAAGGAGAAAGGTTACCGGGTGTCGGGCTCCGACGAGAACGCGTACCCACCCATGTCCGACATGCTGGTCGCGCTGGGCATCGCCGTGCACTCCCCTTACCGGCCCGAGAACCTCGCCTCCGATTTGGATCTCGTCGTCGTCGGCAATGCGATTTCGCGGGGGAATCCCGAGCTGGAGGAAGTCCTCGACCGAAGGCTGCCGATCGTGTCGATGCCCGTCATCGTCAGGGAGCTCTTCCTGCGCGGCCATCGCTCCGTCGTGATTGCCGGGACCCACGGCAAGACGACGACCGCGTCGCTCCTCGCCTGGGTTCTGGAAAGCGCGAAACGGGAACCGAGCTTCCTGGTCGGAGGGATCCCCCTCAATTTCGGCAAGAGCTACGGCTTTGGAGAGGGCGAGTGCTTCGTTATCGAGGGGGACGAGTACGACACGGCCTACTTCGACAAGGGACCCAAGTTTCTTCACTACGTCCCCGACACGGTGGTGATCGGAAATATCGAGTACGATCATGCCGATATCTATCCGGATCTCGATGCCGTGACGACGGCATTCCGACGCTTAGTGAATCTCATCCCTCGGCGGGGCTTGTTGGTTGTCGGGGCAGCGAGCCCCGTCGCGCTGGAAGTGAGCCGAGGGGGTTTTTGTTGCGTCGAGACCTTTGCGGTCGAGGGGACCGCGAATTGGGAGGCGAAGAGCGTTCGGGTCGACGCATCGGGGAGTCGATTCGAAGTCTGGAGAGAGCGCGACCGCTTCGGCGAAATGGTGGGCCCGTTCTGGGGGCCGGCGGCTCTCAGCAACGGGTTGGCGGTGGTGGCGGCTGCGCATCATGTGGGCTTGAGCGCGGAGGAGATCGCGGCGGGGTTGGCCTCGTTCCGCGGCGTCGCCCGCCGGCTCGAGGTTCGAGGCGAGTCGCGCGGCGTGACGGTCGTCGATGATTTCGCGCACCACCCCACTGCCGTTCGAGAGACGATCCGGTCCGCTCGCTTGCGTTGGCCCAAGCGCAAGGTCTGGGCGGTTTTCGAGCCTCGCTCGTTCACCACCCGCAGCCGAGTCTTTCAAGAGACCTTCGTCTCAGCGCTCGGTGAAGCCGACGCGGCCATACTGGCGGCGGTCTTTTCCAGCAAACGGCTCCCGGCAGATCAGGAGCTATCGGAGGAGCGAGTCATTGAAGGACTGCGACAGGGGGGTAGGGCCGCCTGGTTCATCCCGCAGGTCGAGGAGATAGTGGCCTTCCTCGACGAGAAGCTCGGCGCGGGTGACGTCGTGCTCGGGATGTCGAATGGTGGCTTCGGCGGTTTTCACCGAAAGCTACTGGAAAGACTGGGCCAAGGTCTGTCTTAGTGCCGCGGGGCACCACCCCCGCGGCCTGACGAGCTGCGGTCAAAGCAACCACGCAATTTGACGGCCAACAGGTGACCACGGACCCGCCGGGCTCGCTCCTTCATCATTGTCGCGGGGCCCCACCCCCACGACAAGTCGCTCCGTGCTTCGCACTGCGCGACGGCTGAGGGCTCCTCGCGCAGGCTGACTCGTTTCTCATCAGCCTGCTGGGTCGCGAGCCAGCACGCCGGTTGAAGATGGAACGTCCTCGTGCGCGGGCTCGGCGATCGGGAGCAGGAATCGGACCGTCGTTCCCACGCCCGGCTTGCTGTTCACCACGGTCTCCCCGCCGTGCTCCTCGACGATCTTCTGGATGATGGACATTCCCAGCCCGACGCCGCTCGCCTTGCCGTGCGAGAAGAAGGGCTCGAAAATACGGTGGAGGATCGCCGCCGGGATTCCGGCGCCACTGTCCTCGAACTCCAGGATCACCCGATCGAATTGTCGCTTCGATCGGATCGTAAAGGAGCCGGTCCCTTCGATGGCCTGGCGGGCGTTGGTGGCGACGTTCAAGACCGCCCGCATCATGCGGTTGGCGTCCAATCGGACCGGGCCGTCGTAGCCGAGCTCGACGTCGAGGCTTATCTCGCTGTTCTCGAACTGGGCCTCGAGAGACGGCGCTATTTGGCGGAAGAAGTCTCCAAGCTCCATCGCCGTCAGGTTGGCCTTCGAACCGTTGCTGCGGGTCAGCTCCAGCAACTCGTCGGTTAGAGCACTCAGGCGGTCGCACTCTTCGATGATGAGCTGCGAGTACTGGTGGCGGTCGTCATTCGATAGGGCGAGCGAAGCGAGCATCCCGGCGTAGCCGCGCACCGCGGTGAGCGGGCTGCGGAAGTCGTGAACGACCGAGCCGATCATCCGCCCGATGGCCGAGAGGCGCTCGAATTGAATGCGCTCTTGCTGGAGATGAATGTTGTGGAGCGCGGTGGCGGCCTGCAGGCTGAGGATCGACAGCAGGCCCTTATCCTCCTGGCGGAGCGGGCGAGATGGCCGGACGACGAGCGCACCGAGTGGTTGATCCTGCACGGCGATGGGGATGATCTCGGAGTCCGCGATGGGCTCGGTCTCCGTCAGGCGAGCCCGCACTGATTGCTCGAGCTGGAGCCGATGGGAATGCGTCAGGCCGCCGGAGCTTGGTGACGCAGGAAACCAGCGAGGTTGCGCGTTGATGCTTCGGGACCCGCCGTAGTAGACGTCGACCGGAACCTCTCCGAGGAGAGAAACCGCGGCTGCGTGAATCTGGCGCAGGATGACGTCGATGTCGAAGCTCGATGCCAGCGAGACTCCAACTCGATGCAGCGCCTCGAGCTTCGCGTTCTTCTTCTCGACGGCGTGCCGTCGCCTATTTCTCGACATGGGCTTCATGGCCAAGGAATGAGTCCGTTCGGCGTATCTTGGAGATCCTTCCGGATTCACACCCTTCTCGGACGGGGGACCCGGAAACTCTGCTTTTTCAGGAGAATACACGAATATTCTACACGATCTCCGTTTTCACTTCCAAGCCCTTCGGGCAAGTCTCTTTCCTCACCCCGGCCGGCGTGATAGAATCCATAAGTATCCACAATGAAGGAGCTTAGCGCCCTACTCCGCGGGAGTCCGTGTGTCCGATAGATCGAAGTTCCTGATGGGGCAGATGTCCCAGTGGATTGACGACTTGAGCAAGTCGGGCCGGGTGGAGCATCTCTTCGAGCTGGAGATGTGGCTCAAGTCCTTCGAGCGATACTTCCGCGTGACCAACCAACCCCAGGCCCGCGAATCGACGCACGCTCTGGCGCTGCGCAGCTTCTACGAAGAGGTGGCCTTGGTCGCCCACGCCGTCCATCGCGTAACGCACCTGTGCATGCGGCTGGCGAGCGAGGACCGCGTGAACCAGGAGCGATTCGACAAATACGTGGAGAACTTCCTCCGGGATGGTGACGTCACCGATCCCTATATCGCGCGCCTCCTGCATCAAAGCAGCCCGCAGGCGGGTCTCGCTTTGTTGCGGGAGGGTTTCGAGGACATCCACCTGATCTTGACCGAGCTGACCAAGCTCTCGCGCATCCCCTATCCGACTTTCCAGAGCATCGGCCGATTGATCTATCGAGAGATTCGACGCGACGAGTACCTGGCGCTCTTGATGGACAAGAAATTCAAGCCCGCCTACGATCGAATCCCGAGTGAACGGGTTTCAGAGATCGTCCATCGAGTCGAGGACAAGGACACCCGTCGTCTGCTGGCCATGGTCTTTCTGGAGTTCTTCCGCCTGCTCCACTATCTCGAGTTCACCGATCCCAAGAACCGCAAGTCCGGGGAACTGCGCATGACAGTGTTGATCTTCTCCCTGATCACATCGGAAGCGCGGACGATGCTGGATTTCATCCAGCGGGGAATGACGGTTCTCAAGCTGTCACAGCCCATGAAGGATACTCTCGACAGCTTCGTCTACTGTATTCCGCTCGAGCTCAAGAAAGTGATTCACTCGGAGCTTTCCGACCTCTATTTCTACAACCGAGCCGATACTATCTACATTCGCATCGAGAACTCTCATGGGATACTTCGCGATTGCTTCCAGCAGTCGGTGCTACAACTGGCACAGGTCTTGGAGCCTGGCCTCGAAGGCAAGCAGATCTTCTCTCAATTCGAAACGAAGCTCGAGCAGTCCCTGGCGCTCAGAGAGTCTTTGGTGCGCCTCATGGAAGCCGTGCACCGTTTCCAGCGTACGCACGACGAGGATTCGGCGAGCGTGCTCAAGCGGAGTGTGGCCGAGTTCTACGACCGGTCACTGAAGAATCTCATGTATCGCGATTGGGGAGGATTCGAGCTCTTCTTCGGCGAGATTCTCAAGTGCGAGAGCATCCCGGGATTGATGCAGATCGCGCATCGTTTCGAGACCTACCTGGTGACCCTGCTGAGAGAAGTGAGCAAGCGGGCCGTGCTGCAAGAGGTGCTCTCCGAGGGGCGACCCAACGTGCATTAGTGC
>JBOGJF010000834.1:0-3494 GCA_050747785.1 Vicinamibacteria bacterium | reverse complement strand
GCCCTACTGCGTCAACGAGTCTGCGCTGGGAGTAGTACCCGAGGAATCCAATCTCGAAGCAACCGACAGTCGCCGTGGGTGGAGTGTGTTGGTACAGCCACCGCCCGGCGTTCGTATACGAGCTCTGGGCCGGAGAGAGGGGTCGATGGTAGTAGTGCGCGAGACGCGTCGCAGCACCCGCCACGGGCAAGGCCAATAGAAGAACGAGGAGCGCTCGTACGGTGAGTGCGTGGGCCGGGCGAAACGAGAACTTCTCGATGAGGTCGAGCGCGAGCTCCAGACCGAGGCCTGCCAGAATCGTTCCGCCAAGGGTCAAGGGTGCGGCGTACCAGTGATAGAAGGGCACACCCAGTAACGAGTACGCGATGACGTACGACGCGATCCAGGCCATGATCCCCCACCACCGGAAGCGCGGACGGAGCAGCAAGTACGCGCCGCCGAGCGCGGACAGCATCCAGACGACGAGATAGGTGTAGCTCGGGCTCAACGGTAGGAGCGGATTCGGGACCGCATACGCCAAGAGCCATCGTACCGACGTGGTCAGAAACGGTGCGAAGTGACCGGATTCCATCTGCGCCAATTTGGCTTGCAGCGTGGCCGGAAGGGGAGAGCCGAACGCATGGAAGGAGTACGCGACCCAGGGGCCCGCCACCGCCACGCAAGCAAGCAGGAGTCGCCAGGGAAATCTCTTGTTGACGACCAAGAAGTGAGAAGCGAGCACGAGCGTGGGCAGAACGCCTTCGGCGCGCGTAAGAAACGCTAGCCCGAGGAGCACACCGCAAAGTACATGGTGTTTCCGAAAATAGAAGAAGAACGCAGCCAACACCTCGGCGAGAAACAAGAGTGCCTCACCGCCCCAAACGTCGAGGAAGAGAGGATGGGTCACCGTGAAGAGCGCCATGGCCGACCCCCCCAGGGGAATACCGTCGTCCCGAGCGAGCAAATAGACCAAGAAGCCACAGAAGAAGAGCGATGCTCCGTTGAGCCACTGAGCCATTTGGGGAACGTCGAGGCCGGGGACGATGCGCACGGAGAGCGCCAGGACCATCGTGAAAAGGGGCGTGGTCGTACCCAGGAAGCGCTCGCCCGGGTTGTAGGCGAAACCCTCTCCGGAAGCCAGGTTTCTCGCGTAGCGAAAGGTGATGAAGGCGTCATCGTAGGTCTTTTCGCCGACTGAGACCGTCGTGAGTACCGACACCCCGAGCAGGACGGCGACCACGAAAACGTCCCACGCGTTGGCCCTCAGCGGAAGAATAGGCTCCGTATGGCCTCTCTTTTGAGCAGGGGGGGTCGGCGTGGATAAGCTCATCGCCGCGACATTACTCCCTTGGCTGGATCCGTGCCGGCACCGGGTCCGCGCGTTGCGCCCGCGGAGTCAAGACGAAGAACGGAAAGCCAAATAGAAAAGGAGTGCGTGCTGTGCGCTCTTGTCACCGAGCGCACAACACCGCGAGGGGCGGACTACCGTAGATGCCCGGACTGCCGTTCTAGCGCGACGTTCCCGAAGGCAACTCAACCTTGAGCGGGTTGGTGAGCGTGCCGAGCCCCTCGTAGGAGCAAATCTGGATGTCGCCGTCGACCATGAAGCGCCCGAGACCACCGTGGGAGCCGGGAGGCGTTCCCATGGCGATCACCGTACCGACCGGAACGGTGATGAGGTTCGAGACAAAGGCGCCATATTCATAGATGTTGTGCCATTGCTGGTCAGTGTTGGAATTCTGCACCAGCACGCCGCCGACGGTCATCTTCACACTCATGTTCAACGGATCCACGAACTCCGCCGGTACGATGAACGGCCCGATGGGCTTCGAGCTGTCCTTGCCTTTGCTGAGTGGGAAATCGGGGCCCCACTCGTCGGGCTGACGGCCCTGGCGATCGGAGATGTCATTGGTGTTGGTGTAGCCGAATATGTAGCTCTTCACTTGATCGATCGGCACGCGCCGCATGGGCTTTCCCACCACCGCGAGAAGCTCACACTCGTACTCGTACTGGTTGCGCTTGTCTCCATACCAGTTGATGACCGGCTCCCCGTCGCCGATGAAAATCTCCGGCGTATTGGGAATCAAGAAGAGACGAGGGTTGACTGGCCGGTCGTCGTTCGGGGAGCGCTCCCACAAGCCCGGTATCGAGGGTGCAGGTGGGGCGGGCTGGTCGGGTTGGTTGAGCACGTTCCGGTAGTTGGCAAACCCATAGGCGGCCAACCGCGGCACGAACGGCGCGAGCGCGTCCACTGCCGTGTAGTCGTGGATATAGGCCGGCCGGTTACTATCGATCATCGGCCCGACGTGAGCGACGACCTGCTTGATCTTCGTTCCCACGGTGTCCCATTGTTGAACAATGGACATCACATCGCTGGGAATCCCGGTTTGATTGGCCGCCTGAGCGGCCGCCGAAAGCTCCACCACCACGCCACCAATCTGCTGCGGCTCCGTGGGATAGCGCATGGCCAAACCCACGAAGGTCTGGTTTCCGACCTTGAACATCCCGATCCCGAACCGCTCGCCCGCGGTCTGGGCCTGCGCCGCCTCCGGCGTGGCCAAACACGTTACCGCGAGGACGATGGCGACGGTGAAAGCCGAGATAGTCTTGCCCATCGATCCCTCCTTACGATGCACGCACAATCTCATTTGGACGCGAGAAATGGATCTTGCGTGCCTGTCTGATGCGGAGGCGTATCACGAGCCGTCAGCGCCTGTCAAGAGTTGCTCGAAAGGGAGCGCGCCAAGATGGGTCCCGAGACGGCTGGGGGGTACGGCCATGTTAGAATGACGAACGTTTTACGGTCACCGAGAGAACCGACCCATGCGCTCCCTCATGTTCGCGTGCAGTCTCACGCTCGCGTTACAAAGCGTCTTCCTCATTTCTGAGGCCGCCGGGCAGCGCAAGCTCGTCCGCCTCGAGGGCGGGGGACGACTTGGACCCGAAGCCGAGGAGCACCGCCGGGTCTCATCGGCCTACGGTTACGAAGGAACACCCCATTCGGTCGTCCCCACCATGCTCGAGCTCGCCGCGGTGAACGCTGACGACGTGGTGCACGAGCCCGGGTGCGGGGACGCCCGGATTCTCATCGCGGCGGTTCAGGCGGGTGCGAGGAAGGGAGTGGGAGTCGACATCGATCCCACACTGGCGGAGATCTCTTATGCGAGGGTCAAGGCCGCTGGACTCGAGGACAATATCGAGATCTATTGGGGCAATGCGCTGGACGTCGACATGTCCGAGGCGACGGTCGTGTTTCTCTTCATGGGGGACGGCTTCAACAAGGTAATCCGGCCGATGCTGTGGAAACAATTACGCGTTGGTGCGCGGGTCGTTTCGAACGATTTCGCCATGGGAGACTGGAAGCCAGACAAGACCGTTCCGGTCGAGACGCCCGACCGCACGTACGTCCTCTACCTGTGGACGATCACTCCCGAGATCAAGGAAAAGCTGGACGAAGGATAGTGGAAGGTGGTCAGTGCGGTGCAACGGCGTCACCCAGTGCACCGCACCAGAGG
>JBOGJF010000833.1:0-6419 GCA_050747785.1 Vicinamibacteria bacterium | reverse complement strand
GGTCTGACTCTGGAGAACGAGCCATGAGAAAGACGCCCTGCCTTTTCGTCGTCATTTTGCTGCTGTGCCTTCATTTCTCGTCGACGGGGTCCGCGATCGCGGACGATGTGTTCGATGCCTGGGGTTTCGTTCAAAACCGCGATTTCTTCAGCCAGCTACCCTACGAACATATCGATCCGCTGAGCGGGAACCTTCTGCTGACCTTTACCGATCTCGTGTTGCCCGGGAACGCCGGTTTCGATCTGCGCATCCAGCGCACGTACAACAGCAAGATCTATCGGAGCTTCTCCACGTTGGGAGATCTGCTAGACGAAGACTCCTGGGCCGGGATCGGTTGGACGATGCACCTCGGACGGGTGCTGAATCCGGAGCCGCTCGGGCCGGGTCCGATCATCGAGATGCCCGACGGCAGGCGCCAGCGGGCCTACCCCCACATCGAGGGAAGCGGCGCCTTCATCACCAAGGAATACTGGGTCTACGACGCCAACAGCAATCCACCCATCCTGAAGCTCCCAAACGGCGTCACGTACTCCTTCGGCGTCGTGGTAGCGCACCCAGGAATCGGGAACGTTCGGTACGTCACCCAGATCATGGATGCCTTCGGAAATCGCATCGATGTCGAGTACGGCTCGGCCGCCAATGCGCCGCCGGAAGGGATCTCGCGGATCACGCAACGGCTGAGCAACACCGTGAGCAGAATCGTGACCTTCACGTACGAAAACGCGACGCGTCGCAACCTCAGGACCATTCAATATACCCCTAGCGGGAAGACCCACACTTGGACCTATACACACGTCGCGACGCCTTTCGCCGGACCCCAGCAAAGCCTTCTCATTGAGGTGAAGCCGCCTGTCGGCCCGTCGTGGAAGTACGCCTACAACATGGACACGCCTCCCCGCTACGAGCTCACGCGCCTGACGACTCCCAACGGTGGTCTAGTCGACTACACGTACGAAACCGTGCAGTTCTTTCAGCCGGGCACCTCGACAGTAGTACGGTCTCGCGCGATGTTCCGGCGCGTAACGAGTGGCCGCGACATCGTGTCCGGCACCTGGAACTTCGACTACGCCCAGGGAAGCTCAAGGAACCGCACGATTGGGACGTCGCCGTGCGGCACGACCACATACACGTTCATCGGGATTGGCAGTGGCTCGCCCCAGTTGTCTGCCTGGCAGGTCGGGCTACTTGAGCGAAAGGTCCTGTCGGACGGGTTTCAGGTGTTCGAGGAAGAGGAGCTCGGGTGGCTTCGTTCCGTCGCGATCTCGAATGACGATGAATCCGTTGGTTTCTACTCCGACTCCGAGATCTACGCCCCCTTGTTGGAGCGGCGCACCGTCACGCGCGGCGGCAGGCCCTTCGTCACGACGAATACGTACCACGCCACTGATTTCAATGATTTCGGACGACCTTGGAGGATCGACGAGCTCGGAGACCTCGCGCGTACCACTACCCGAGTCTTTCGATACGGTTTCCGTTCTTACATCGTCGACAAGGTCGCCTCCGAGACAGTCCAGCTTGCCGGCAATCCGGCGGTTACGAAGAGT
Organism: Vicinamibacteria bacterium; assembly: GCA_050747785.1. Taxonomy (GTDB): domain Bacteria; phylum Acidobacteriota; class Vicinamibacteria; order Marinacidobacterales; family DATDRI01; genus CBDANW01. Next base: position 4,875 of record JBOGJF010000833.1, on the reverse strand, counting down.
TATGCCTACGATCTGGACAACGGTTTCCTCGAGTCCGAGACCATCTACGGGATCAGGACCACGTTTACGCCGGACACCTTTGGCAACGTCGAAAGCGCTCGGAACGCGAACAATCATCTGACGCGTTTCACCTACGCCCACGGCGTCCTCAAGGACACGATCACGCCGATCTATCCGATTACGCGAACCATCAGCCCGAACGGCACCGTCGCGTCCGAGACGCGGCGTGGATTGACCACCCGATTCGAGTACGACACTCTTTTCCGAAACGTGCTCGTCGACCCGCCCGCGGGTAACGACGTACTCACCGAATTCGACAACCAGAACGGGGCTTGGAGCCGAATCCGACGAGGATTGTCGGTCGTGACGACCGATCTCGATGGCTTCGGTCGCGTTGCGGGAACCTCCAACAGCGTGGGCATTCGAACCGACGCCGGTTGGGATGCCTGTGGTCGACGGATCTACGAAAGCTACCCTTTCGCCGGTAACGATAACATCGGGACCGCTTTCCAATACGATGCGCTAGGCCGGCTCACCAGAAGAGCGAATACCGGCCCGAATACGCACGTGACGTACGCGTACTCGAACGGAATCGACGTGACCATCGTGGATGAAGAGAACCGAACGACCTTCCAGAAATGGTTCGGTTTCGGGGATCCCAGAGATGCTTGGCTGGTCGGTGTGGCCGATGCCGAGGGAGGCGGGTGGGGGTTTCACTACAATACCCTGGGGCAACAAATCCTCTTGGATCCACCAGGAGCCTCGCACAATCGGCAGTGGACTTTCAATGCCAGCAGCCAATTGGAACGGGAGGTCCACCCCGAGAGTGGAGTCACAACCTACACCTACGACGCCGCCGGGAATCTCAAGACTCGAACGGACGCGGCCTTCGGTCGCACGACGTACCACTACGATGCCAATGAGCGTTTGGTTCGGATCGACCGCCCCGTTCCTTTCCCCGACATTCTCCTAGCCTATGATCACTCAGATAACAGGACTCTCCTCGACAACGGGGTCGTGCGGAGCACGTTCGCTCACGACGCCGCCAACCGCCTCACGCGCCGTGAAGACCTCATCGATGGAATCCTTTTCGCGACGGGCTTCGATTACGACGGAAACGACAACCTGGCGCGAATCGCCTATTCTTCGGGTCGGACGGCCCAGTACTCCTACGACAGTGAGAACCGCATCACCCTCGTCCGCGACGACTCGACGACGTTTGCCACGGACTTCGATTACCATCCCTCGGGCGGCGTGGCTTCGTTTCGCGCGGGGAACAACATCCTCCACACCCTCACCTACGACGATCGTTATCGCGTCGAAGACCTTTACGACAACGCTGGCGTTCTCGATTTGAGCTACACCTACGACAACGTGGGGAACGTGCGGGACATCCGGGACGCACGGCCCCAAATGAGCCAGACCTACCACTACGACAATCTGGACCGATTGCGGCTCGCGGATGGTTTCTGGGGCTCCGGGGAGTTCACCTACGACCCACTCGGCAACATGAGAACAAAGACCGTCGCCGGCCAGCACTCCGTCTATACGTATGACACATCGATGCAACGGTTGACCTCGGTCAGCTCTCCGAACGAGAGCTTCACCTACGGCGGCAACGGAAACTTGATTCGAGACGGCCAGGGTGCTTACACGTATACGCCCGAGAACATGCTCCGGACGGCCACCATCGGAAGCGAAGTGACGCGGTACGACTATGACGGTGACAACCTTAGGAAGAAGAAGACCCGTGCGAGCGAGACTCAGTACTACGTGCATGGGCCGGGCGATCGCATGCTGAGCGAGTTCGAGATCGGCTGCGACGGAGTCCTCGGGCCATTGAGGGACTATATCTATGCAGGCTCCAGGCTCGTCGCCTCGCTCAGCCACAAATTGAACGTTCCCGCCCCCATCCAACCGATCGGCACGGCTCCCGAGGAGCTCCTTCGGTTCGAATGGAAGAGCGTGCCGGGCGCGAGTCGTTATCACTTGATCGTCGAAACCGCGGAAGGCGCGCCACTCATTAATGAACCTAATCTCACCAGCAACACCTACGCGCCGTCGATAGACCTTCCACCTAACGAAGACTACCGCTGGCGAGTCAGGGCCACTGATGGAGTCGCGGTGACCTGCTTCTCGGAGGACACGACTTTCTTCCTTGCCGGAACGCCACCCAACCCCATCACCAACTTGCGCGTTGTGGACACGGGCAAGACCCGTGTCATTTTCGATTGGTCGGCCCCACCGGCGGGGCGTCGGCCCATCGTCGAGTACGACCTGCGCTACTCCAAGAGCCCTCTGGATGCTAGTAGCTTTGGGACGGCCAACCAGGTCGCGGGCGAGCCTTCTCCGGCTGCGCCGGGAACGATGCAGTCGGTGACGGTCCAAGGTCTCGAGTCGAACACGACGTACCACTTTGCCATCGTGAGCCGTGACACGGTTGGCAGCACTTCGAGCCTATCGAACGTCGTGGACGTGACGACGCTCGACGGAATCCCTCCCAGCGCTATCACGGATCTCGCTGGGCAGCCTAGAGGTGGAGCGGTCGCGAGTCTCTCTCCCTTGCTGGCGATCGATGCGTCGAGCGAAAGGCTCGCCACGGGATTTCCCAAAGAGAACGCAGTGGACGGCAACCCGAGCACTTTTTGGAGTAGCACAGGTACCGACCAGTCGGTCATCGAGTACATCACGCTCGACCTAGGCGGTGAGTTCAACGTGGGTCGCGTGCGCCTGCTCTCCGACAATAATCTGGCGAAGAAATTCCCGAAGGGTTTCGACATCCAGATGGGAAACGACCCGACCAGTAACTTCACGACCCTGATGTCCTTCTCGGGTTTCGTGGCCACGCCGGGCACGTGGTACGACGTGGATGTGACCCCGACGAAGGGACGTTACGTGAGGATACTCGTCACCAAGAAGAGCCTCCAAAGTGGAAAATACTGGGCGCAGATTGCCGAGGTCGAAGTGTATCAGAGGGTCGAGACGCCCGATGGGTTCGGACTCATGTGGACGGCCCCCGGAGACGACGGCAGTCGGGGGACGGCGACTTTCTACGACATCCGTTATTGGGACCAAGAGATCAGGAACGACAACGACTTCGCAAACCACGCGACGCGGGTAGACCCAGCTCTCGTGGCGACACCCAAGGCCGCCGGCTTCCAGGAGACGTTGTCGCTACGAGGGTTCGGTCGGGAGGAAGTCTTCTGGGTCGCTATCAAGAGCTCGGACGAGCTCGCTAACGTTTCCGCTCTGTCGAACGTCGTCAAAGTCTCGACGCCCGGGACGCCCCCCGGTCCCGTCAGCGGGCTCCACGTGGTGGGCGCCGCCGCGACCGGAACGTCCATCAGACTCCAGTGGATCGCGCCCCCCGACGACGCGGGCGACCCCTCCTCGGGACCCGTGGCCCGCTACGACGTTCGCTGCTCGACGGCGCCCATTCCCGATCTTGCTGCTTTCAACTCGCTTCCCACCAAACACGGCCCTGTTCCCCGGCAGCCCGGCGAGACTCAGATCTTCGACGTCCCGGGACTCGCCAACCAGACGACCTACTATTGTGGAGTCCTTGCCTTCGACGAGGCCGATTTGATGTCCCACTCTGGGACCGCGGTTCAAGGAAGCACGTTGGATGCCATCGCTCCAGGGCAGGTGACCGGCCTGCAAGTCACCGCGATCGTCAGCAGCTTGCCCGTGGCCGCCGTGGAGGTATCGGGTGAAAGAAACCAGACGACCTTTGCCAAGGGGAATGCGATCGACGGAAAGCTCGCAACACGTTGGAGCACACCAGGCCGGAATCAGGTCACGACCGAGTTCATCACTCTCGACCTCGGGTCGGTGGTCGCGGTGAGTCTAGTCCGGTTGCGTGCCTCCACGAGCTGGCAGCGCTTCCCCAAGGACTTCGCGATTCAACTGAGTACCGATGGCATCGGCTACACGCCGGTCCGCGCAGAGAATGACTTCACCGCCACTGTCAGCACCTGGTACGAGTTCCCGTTCCCGGCAACTTCGGCCCGTTACGTGAAGATCCAGGTCACCGAGCAGCGACCCTCCAATGGAAAATACTTCACCGAGCTCGCCGAGGTCGACGTCTGGAGCGCAGAACCCAATATCGTCGCGACGCTCACCTGGACCGCGACCGGTGACGACGGTGCCACTGGCACAGCGGCTTCGTATGAGATTCGCTTCACGACCTCGCCAACCGATTTCCAAAGTGCAACCTTGGCGCCCAACCCACCGGTTCCGCAGCCGGCCGGCTCCAAGGAGACTTTCGTCATGAGCGGTGGACTCTCAGCGGGAGCCAAGACCTGGTTCGCCATCAAGACCACGGACGATAAAGGCAACAGCTCGATCACCGTGGTGTCCGCAACCATGCCGCTGCCCTAGCGGCCTAGGGGACGACGTGATTGACTCGAGAGGACGAACCATGAAGAGAATGGCCCAAGGAATGACCAAGCGCCTACTGACCCTGCTGGCAGCGTGCTCGCTGCTTGCGCCCTCCCTCACCTATGCCCAGCGCGTCGAGTACTACCACGTGGACGCCCTCGGCTCGGTCCGCGCCGTCACCGACGAGCAAGGTGAGGTCCTCGAGCGGCACGACTACCTTCCCTTCGGCGAAGAGTGGAACCCCCAGCCCTCCGGCCAGCCAAGGAAGTTCACGGGCAAGGAACGGGACCAGGAGACGGGGTGGGACTATTTTGGTGCTCGATACTACGAGGCCTCCCTCGCCCGCTTCACCAGCATCGACCCGGCCATCACGTTCGACGAGAACCGCGTCGACCCGCAGAGATGGAACCGGTATGCATATGTCCGAAACAACCCCATGCGCTACGTGGACCCCGATGGACAAGTCATCGAGACTGCTTGGGATGTGTTCAACAT
>JBOGJF010000832.1:0-3201 GCA_050747785.1 Vicinamibacteria bacterium | reverse complement strand
GCGATCTCGAACTCATAGAAACAGCGAGCGCATGCGATCCCAATCCCGGTCTCCGGCCGGGCCGGATATCACGTCATAGAGGGCGCCGATGATGGCATCGATGGACCCGACATCGGCGGCAAGGACTTCCCTCGAAGCCGGGACTTGGACTGCGACCCGACCGGCGATCGGAGAAGCCGAGCCCCCTAGGACGGCCAGGACGATTAGAGGAACAGTACGGAGATGTCCCATGCCCTTCTCCTCTGTCGAAGCGGAGCGGACTAGCAGGCTGATGAAAAACGAGTCAGCCTGCGCGAGCGCAGCGTCCGACTTCGCCAAGGCTTCGTCGGGACCTCGCCGAAGCCCGAAGGGCGTAGGCGGGAGCCCGGCGCGAATGCGCCGACGAAAGCGCGAGCCGTGGGGGTGGGGCCCCGCGGCACTAATGCACACACTAGTGACCGAGCTTCCGGCAGTAACCGCTATTGTAGCAAGGACGATGGGGCTCGATGAGGCAGGGCTTGCGGACGGGGAAATCCATGTCCTCGGAGCATTCCGGCCCGGGAGCGATGACGGCAAAAGACGCGTGGGCGGAGATGGTCTGGGACGGAGGGGTAACGGAGAGATGCACACCGAGACGTTCCTCGAGTGCTTGACGCACCAGGGCTCGCACCACGTCCGGGCTGACCAGACTAGCAGGGCTCATGGGAGATCCACCGAATCCACGATGCCGATGATGGCCGCGTCGACCGGTCCCGACGCCCGCCCGAGCGCCATTCCCGCCGCGCGACCTTCCCGGACGACGAGAACGCGATCACCCACACCGGCGCCGACGGAGTCAATCGCCACCAGGGGCTTCCCTTCCATCTTCCCCTCCAGGGTGAGCGCCCGCACCAGGAGCAGCTTCCTGCCCTCGACCTTGTAGTGCTTGACCGTTGCGACCACGGTGCCGGTGACCTCACCAAGGATCATCTTTCTTCCCGCGCATCCACCTTGCCGACGATACCGATGTCGGCGGGCACTTGGGAAGGGAGGAACAAGAAGGCCGCCTCTCTTCCGCCCACGTAGAAGACGTCCTCACCTACGCCGACTCCGGCTCCGTCCAACGCAATCAGAGGCTCGCCGTCGGGCTCGCCTCCGAGACCAACCGGCTGGATGATGAGAAGCTTTCGAGACTCGAGCCCGGGATCTTTCACAGTGGACACGACGTTTCCGATGACTCTGGCCAAGAACACGGTCGACCCTCAGCTGGTTTCCGCCCGAGCCCCGGTGAGAGCACCCGCCGCCAGCTCGATGTTGTCGACGATCCCGACGACCGCCGCGTCGATGGGGCGATCCGTGCAGCCGGCCGTCATGCGCGCCGAGCTGCCCGATACGATCAACACCAGCTCCCCGACGCCCGCGTCCACCGTGTCGACGGCGACGAGGTAAGAGCTCTTCTCCTTGCCGTCCGGTCCGACCGCCCGCACGATGAGAAGCTTGAATCCATCCAGTCGCTCGTCCTTTCGGGTCGCGACGACCGTGCCAACTACCTTGCCTAGCGTCATGAGTTCGAATAGTTCAGGGAGCTCAGGACTTGTTCGACTTTCCGATGGGCAGTCGATCTTCCAGGCTCGAATGAGGCCGCGGGATCACGTGTACCGATATTAACTCGCCGACACGGCGGGCGGCGGCGGCGCCGGCGTCCGTCGCCGCCTTGCAGGCGGCAACGTCCCCGCGAACGATAGCGGTGACGTAACCGGCTCCAATCTTCTCGTAGCCCATCAACGTGACTTTCGCCGCCTTGACCATGGCGTCGGACGCCTCGATCATCGCTACCAGTCCACGGGTCTCAATCATCCCCAGCGCTTCACCAACGGGTTCAGCCATGATTCCTCCCTCACCCTTCCAAAGTGCCTTCCGAAAGTGCTTCCTCGTTCCTTGTTATCACAGTTACCAGGTGTTTCGGTAACAAGATCATCCGGTGCGCGAGCCTACCGCTCGGATCGCATCGGAGATGAGCATGACCAGCTCATCCCTCGAGAGCTCGATCGTCTCGCTGCCCCTGCCGGCCGCCTCGGCGGGCACCGGACAGGCCTCACCACCCGGCGGCCCCTCCAGCTGGTAAACGCCGCGACGAAGCTCGAGCAGACGCGAGACCTCCTCGCGGGGAAGCAGGCGCTCGCCCCCGAGCAGGCGCGAGATCAGACTGATCTCGGCAAAATGCTCTACGACTTCCATCTTGTAGTAGGCATCGTATGCGTCTTTGCCCACCGTCAGGGCGCCGTGATTGGAGAGGAGCAGCCCGTCGCTCGTCCGGACCAGCCGATCCACCGATTCGGCGAGCTGCTTCGTCGAGGGAGTACCGTACTCGGCGAGGGGCACGCAGCCGAGGGTCACGATGACCTCGGCCAGCACCGCTCGATTGAGAGGCACACCCGCCACCGCAAAGGCCGTGGCCTTGGGTGGGTGAGCGTGAACCACCGCTCGCACGTCGGGCCGCGCTCGGTACACCGTCAAGTGCATCTCGATCTCGGTAGAAACGCGCAGGCTCCCTTCCATTCTCTTTCCGGAGAAATCACAGCTCACGATCATGTCGGGCGTCAAATATCCCTTGCACACCCCAGCGGGGGTCGAGAGGACTTCTTCCTCCGAGATGCGGACACTGACGTTGCCCTCCATGGCGGCGATATAGCCGTGCCGGTAGAGACGACGGCCGACCTCGCAAATGTCTTCCTTGAGCTCGTCTCGCGGCTTGGGCGGACGATCCATCTTGAACTCAGTCGCCTTCATGCGTGACTACCCCACCATGACCCCAGTCATTTTGGTCGCCCGAAAAGTCTCCCGGCACTTCTCCGAACAGAAATGATGCGTCTCACCACCCACGTGGACCTCGACGGCCCGCTCCCGCAGCAGGAAGAGCCCACAAACCGGATCACGCACCATGCGGCCGCGATAAACGGGCTTGCCATCCGGTGGTCCGACTCGTCGCGGCTCGGTGCCTTCCCTCAACCACCGCGCCACCGACCGAAAGACGTACCGCACCACGAACAGGAGAGCGAGCAACTGCAGTAGCCGAGCCATCGGTTCTACTTAATTAATGGCGTGTGCGGACTTCAGGGCCTCGAGCTCGTCACGTATGCTCTCCGCCTCTCGCGAGTCGGGTGCCACCCGCATCAACTCTTCCCACGCTTCCAAACCGCCGGTGATGTCTTGTTGGGCGTACAATCTCACTCGGCCCAGACC
>JBOGJF010000831.1:0-2812 GCA_050747785.1 Vicinamibacteria bacterium | reverse complement strand
CTGACCGGGAGAAGCTGTCGGACTTCCTGAATGCGCCGAGATTTGGCTTTGTGGTTGGGAGGCACACCAAAAAGCCAAGTTGCGAAAGTCCTTCAGAAGCAGACCCAGACACACGCATAGCTCCGGGGGGTGATTGGATGAGAGCCGGACGAGGGTGTTGGGCCCACAGTGCCCCTCACGCGTTTTCCCCATCCATGCTATTTTCCTATTCTGGAAAAGAAGCTATAATAGGAATATGAATGAACAAGAGATCCTGAGCATGATCCGGGCCGGTCAGGTCCGCCTGCCGCCTCTCGAGGTAAGGCTCGGACCCAAGCCAGCCCCTCGGGCGGGGGATGCTCGTCTCGAGGTCGTTTGGAGCGGTAAGCGGTACCCCTTTGTGGCGGCGCTCAAGGCCCGGTCGACCCCCAAGATCCTGCGAGCTGCTCTTTTGGAGGCTCGTCGGGCGGCTTCCCTCTCCAAGACGAACCCCCTGGTAATCGTGCCCTATCTGACGGAAGAGCAGATCCGGGAGCTCGAGAAGGAAGGCGTGAGCGGGCTCGATCTGAACGGCAACGGGGTCGTAATTGTGCCAGGACGGCTGTTCGTCTCCAGGGCCGGAAGGCCTAATCGCTTTCCGGAGAAATCGGTCCTCAAGAATGTGTACCGCGGCAAGGTCTCGACCGCGGCGCGTGTATTTCTGCTCCGGCCAGAATATTCGGCGGTCCAGGAAATCCGACAAGAGATCCTTACCCGCGAGGGAACAGTGGCCTTGTCGACGGTCTCCAAAGTGCTTCAGCGTCTAGAGGACGATCTCGTCGTAGCACGGGAATCCGGTCGCATCCGACTCATCCAGCCGGACAAGCTCTTGGAGCTTCTAGCGCGGGAGTACCGTCCTCCGGAGGTGAACCGGGAGTTCGTAGGAAAGACTAGCCTGACTAACGACCGGTTGAGCAAGACGCTGGCAGCGGCGGCAGAGCCGGCGGGTGCTCGCCTCGCGTTGACCGGTGCTACTTCCGTCTCGCAGTATGCGGTCATGGCCCGCGACGAACCGGTCACGTTTTACTGCTCGGATCTGCGCCGGTTGCTGACGGGCCTCGACCCCGAGAAGCCTATCCTCGAGGAGACAGACCGATTTCCCAACGTTCGGGTGGTGGAAACCGACGAAGATATCGTCTATTTCGATGTGAGGAGAAAACGAGGAGTCCCCTGGGCATCGCCCGTCCAGACCTATCTGGAGCTCATGTCGGGAGACAAGCGAGACCGAGAGACAGCGGCCCAACTCGCCAGGGATTTGCTGCCGAGAGAAGGCGGACGGCGTGCCCGATGATGCGCTAAGACCCGTCCTGCTCGATTTCCTCTACGAGCTTCGGGAAAAGGACATACCGCTCATGATTGGGGGCGGCTATGGGCTCTTTCTCAAACGAGAACATCTGGCTCGTTCCAGCTATACGAGGACTCTGCTGCCACCAAAGGAATGGGCGCAAGCCCGAGCCACCAACGATATCGACTTGTTGCTGAGGCCAGAGATCCTCGTGGCTCCCAGGCATATGGCCGCTCTCCGAGAGACACTCGACCGTTTGGCATTCGAGCCGGTCGAGGGCGCGGAGTATTACCAATTCGAGAAAACGCTGGGACCCGGACGTGCGGTGCGATTCGACTTCCTGACGGGTCCTTCGAGTCAATTTGCCAATCGGCAAGATCTCCGGATGGATTCGCGCCGCATTCGACCCCGTCAGAGCGTCGGTCTCCATGCGCACCCGCTCGAGGAGGCGATCGCCTACGATAAAGAGGCCACGACTGTTCCAGTAACCGGTCTGCGATCGAACGGAGATGCGTACAGTGCCGAGATTCTTGTTCCTCAGGCGTTTACGTACATGTTGATGAAGCTCTTCGCTTTCCGCGATCGCAAGGATGACCCCGACAAGGACATGGCGCGACACCACGCGCTCGACCTCTATCGGGTGGCCGCCATGATGACCGACGTGGAATACGAGATGGTTCGTAGACTTGCGATGGAGAATAGAGAAGACGGCGTTGCCCGTGAGGCGAGTCGGATCGCAGCCGATTTCTTTTCGAGCTCGACGGCTCTAGGCGTGCTCCGGATTCGCGAGCATCCTCTTTACTCGGATGACATGGATATCGAAGAGGTCCTCCGACTGCTCGCAGAACTCTTTCCGCGGGCTGAGTAGGAGGCACCGGCCGATTGGCGCACGACCTCTCGATTCGGGCGTACCCGCGCCGCGTGGGCCTTCCCTACTTCCCCGGTCCGAAGGCCTTTAGAGGCTTCCCAATCTCCCCGCGCCTGACCGGGAGGATGCGATTGACCGGAGGCTCGAGCTTGAGCTCACAGTCCTCACTTCCGTTCCGCCGTCGAGTGTCTTGGGCCGGCTGTGCGGGCGGTCCCGCTCATCTAGATCTCGACGATGTCGGCTCCGAATCGGGTGAAGAGTTCCTTCAGTATCGAGCGATGACAGCGGAGGCCGTCTTCGCAATAGCAGCCTATGGAAAAATCGGTTCGATGGGAAAGGGATGCGAGTAGCTCAAGGTCCCGTTTTGCCGTTGGTACCTTCATCTCAGCAAGGAACTGATAGGAAATTGTATCCGACGGTGGTGATCTCGAGTCACGTCCAGCGAAACCACTTGATCGAGACGAGGAAAGAGGCGGTTCCCCAGAGGAGGAGCCCGAAGATCTCGAGCGACTGCGAGGCCAGGGTCTGGCCTTCGATGATGATGGCGCGGAGCGCGTCGTTCAGCATCGTGAGAGGAAGCGCCTGGATGAAGGGCTGCATCAATGCGGGGAACCGATCGGAGGAAAAGAAGATGCCGGAGA
>JBOGJF010000830.1:0-3873 GCA_050747785.1 Vicinamibacteria bacterium | reverse complement strand
GCAGAAATACATCGTGACCCTGTCGGCGCCACCCGGCGTCGAACCGAGGGAAGACCACCTCGAGCAAGAGGAGCTCTACGACTTGCTCGCGGACCCCGACGAGCGACGGAACCTCCTCGAGGACTCGGGTGTCGACGTGGAGCCTTTCCGCCGCGAGCTTGCCAACTATCTGAGAGAGGCGCGAACGATGCGCGCCAGCCGCAAGTCGGAGACCATTGTGGAAGACGATACCACTCTGGAGCGGCTTCGGACCCTGGGTTACATTAACTAATAATGAAGGCTCGGGCGAAACCAAGGAACCTCCGCAGTGTCTCGACGTCGGTCGCGCGCCTGGGTCAGCACACGAGAGAAGAGCGCGAGGATCGTCTCGCTGTCGAGGAGCCGCTCGAGATCCGGCTCGGCGGACGAAACATTTCCGTCGTCATGCGGACTCCGGGAGAGGATCACGAGCTCGCCGCGGGTCTACTCTTCACCGAAGGGATACTGACCGGCCGACAGGAAGTGGAAAAGATCGAGCATCGCACGGATCCGAAGACCCCGAGGCTCTGCAACGTCATCGAAGTCACCCCCAAGCGCGGGGTCGTGGATCTCTCGGAGCGAGGCTGGCAGCGGAACTTCGTCTCGTCCTCGAGCTGCGGCCTTTGCGGAAAGCTCACCATCGAGTCCGTGCATCTGCATGCGCCCGCGGTGGATGATGGACTCCACGTCTCGGCGCGCGTGCTTCTGAGCTTGCCGGACCGACTGCGCTCCGGGCAGGCTGGCTTCGACGAGACGGGCGGGCTCCACGCCGCGGGTCTCTTCGACGCCGAGGGCCGATTACTGTGCCTTCGCGAAGACATTGGGCGACACAACGCCGTGGACAAGATCATCGGAGCGGCGCTCCTGAACGATGGGCTTCCCTTGAGCGGACGGATACTGATGGTGAGCGGGAGAACGAGCTTCGAGATCGTTCAAAAAGCATTGATGGCACGCATTCCCTTCGTAGCGGCCGTTTCCGCCGCCTCCAGCCTGGCGGTGGAGCTGGCCGAGACCTCGCGGATGGGCCTGGTCGGTTTTCTGCGAGGCGAAGGCATGAACGTCTATGCCGGTGCCGAACGAATCGTCTCCTGACGTCGAGTGATCTCTTTGCTCACTAACCTTTGCCGCGTCTCGAGCCCAGGTCCAACCTGGACTCTGCTGTTCGCCGTCCTGCTCGCCTCCTGCGGTAATGGCAATCCACAACGTTTCCCGCCCACGTTTTTCGTCGAGCGAGTACCGTCCGGCTCGCCCGATAGCGTCCCGAGAGCGGGGCTGGCGGCGCTCTACGAGCAAGGAACACCCTCGGCATCGGTCACGTTGAATAGCGACACCCGGCGCGCCCTCACGCCTCCGGTGCCCTCCCGGCTCACGTTCGCCGTAAACGTTCCGCCCCAGGCGGCTCTCGACTTCTCCTTCGCCGTGGCCACCGAGGGAACGCCGGAGCGCTGGCCCGCTGTCCGTTTCCGGGTCGCCCTCAACGACGGCGGCGGAGAGAAAACGGTCTTTCAGGAGACCGCGGAAATCAGCCAACGAAATCGGTGGCTGGATCGGACGCTGGATCTTGCGGGTTGGGAAGGGAGAGAAGCGCGGATCCTTTTCGAGATCGGCACCGAGGATTCCCCCGATTCACCTGATTCTGTGGTCACCCTCGATCCTTACTACGTCATGTGGGGAAATCCGATCCTCTATAGTCGTGGGGATCGCCGAGTACGTCCCCCCATCATCCTGATCTCGGTAGACTGCCTGCGAGCCGATCACATGAAGCTCTACGGCTACGAACGGGATACGACGCCGCACCTGGACTCTTTTTCGATGGACAGCGTCGTCTTCGAGGCGGCGTCCAGCGCTTCCTCCTGGACGCTCCCCGCGCACATGTCGATGCTGACCGGGCTCACGCCCTCCTTTCACGCCGTGAGTCGAGAAAGAAAGCTCGCCACCTCGATCGCCTACCTACCCCAGATTCTGTCCGCGGCCGGCTACGAGATCGATGGCGTCGTCTCCGGCGCTTACCTTTCTCCGAGCTTCGGTTTCGAGCGCGGGTTCCACAACTACCGCGTGCTGCGCGAGCCTCGTGCCGAAGAGGTCGTCGACGAAACGCTCGGCCTCCTGGCGCGCACCGAGGGCCGTGACTTCTTTTTCTTCGTCCATCTCTTCGACCCGCACTGGCGCTACCTGCCTCCGGAGGATTTCGTGGAACGGTTCGGCCCGCGGCCGCCGGAGCTCGACGCCCTATTGAACAAAGTCATCGACCGCCAGCCGCCTGCGGGTCCCGAAGACATCGAGCGTCTCGAGAACCTCTACGACGGCGAGGTCGCGTACGTGGATCGGGAACTGGGGCGGTTGCTGGATGGGCTTCGCGCACGAGGCCTCTATGAGGACGCTCTTATCATCGTCACCTCGGACCACGGCGAGGCGTTCTACGAGCACGGCCATTGGCAGCACAGCGAGACTCTCTATCAGGAGATGATCCGTGTCCCGCTCATCGTCAAATGGCCTATCGACAAACTCGTACGACCCAGGAGAATCGAAGAAGCGGTGAGTCTGATCGACCTTTTCCCGACGATTCTCGAGGTGGCTGGCCTACCCTCCGCGGACACGCAAGGAAAAACTCTCGCGCGCTACCTGGAACCGTCCCCGCCAGCGGGCTCCGGGACAACGGTCAGCGAAGTCATCTGGTGGTCTTCGGAGCAGACGGGCGAGCTGACCGGAAAGAAAATCGCGCTGCGATCTCGCGATCTGAAATACATCGCCACGTTCCGTGGAGAGCCCGGTGACGATCTGGCGATTGGCGAAATGGTGCAGGAAGAGCTCTATGATTTGACAGCGGATCCCGAAGAGAAGAACAATCTCGAAAAGTCCCATGATATGGCGGCATTCCGCAAAGAACTACACGCGCACCTCGAACAGGCGCGACGATTCCGAGCCGATCAACAGAGCGGCGGCACGGTGGTCGTCGATGAATCTATCCGGGAGCAACTGAAGGCGCTCGGATACATTCAATGATCGGGTAATGGCGCGGCTTCCTTTCTTCGTTCTCGCGGGCGCGACGCTTCTTCCGGGTTGCGTTACGCCCCCCACTCCATCTTCGGGGAGAGCTCCTTTCTTCTTCGCGAAGCAGGTCGACGCGGCAGAACAGCAGTTCGACCGCAACCTCTTCCTCTCTTATCGCAAAGACGGCCTACTCGCCGCGCCGGTGACGATGGACGGCGAGACCCGCCTTTCTCTCTCACCGCCGGTGCCGTCCAGGTTGACGTTCGCGGTCGGGGTGCCCCAGCAGCCGGTCCTTCGATTCGCCATCGGCGTCTCGGGCCTGGGGGAAGAGGTCCTGTCGCGGCCGGTGGCTTTCACCATTCGTGTGGAGTCCGAAGGTCGCGAGGAGGTCGTCTTCGAAGAAACCGTTCGGCGTGGGCAGTCCAATGCCTGGTTCGATCGAGCGGCCGATCTGACACCCTGGTCGGGAGAAACCATCCGACTCGTTTTCGATACGAGCCTGGTCGGGGAGAACACCGCCGAGGCGGGTGGAACGCTGCTACCGGCCTGGGGCCGGCCCGTCCTGGACGGCTCAGGAGCGAGCCCCGAGCGCACGAACGTCGTTCTGATATCGATCGATTGTCTCCGCGCGGATCACGTTGGGGCCTACGGCTACTACCGCAACACGACGCCTTCCATCGACGCGCTGGCCGCGGACGGCGTCGTCTTCGAGAACGCCATGAGCTCCTCTTCGTGGACGTTGCCCACGCACATGTCCATGCTCACCGGCCTCATGCCTTCTTTCCACGGAGTCGATCGTTCTCACAAGCTCAGTACGTCGATACCTTTCTTGCCCGAGATGCTGCTCCAGGCGGGGTACGAGAC
>JBOGJF010000829.1:0-4459 GCA_050747785.1 Vicinamibacteria bacterium | reverse complement strand
TGACCACCGCATCCTGGAATCCCAAGACCACGCGTGCCGGCAACCCGCGCGCCGAACGGTCCAGTATCGTCGAGAGCTGCGCGAGAGAGATCGCCTCGCGAGCGAATCGACGCGAGGATCCCCGTCTCACGATCACGTCTTCCAGACGGTCTCCCGCGAGACCGGACTCCTCCGAGTCCTTCAGCGGAAAAAGCGGCCCCGAGGGCTCCCGGAGAGAGAGCGCGGCAGATCGTTCCGCTTGCGCGGCGTGCTCCCTCCATTCGCGAGCTTCCTCCGGAGTCTCGAGCGCCGAGCCGTGGTGGACTTGCCGGATCTCGGGATAATCGACCTCGGAAGGAGAGAGCGGCACCGTCCGATAACCAAGAGTGTCCATCGTGCCGGGCGCTTCCGGTGGCGGCTCGGGATCTCGACCCAGGGCCACGAGCGCGAGAGTCACCTCCCGATCGGAATCCACATCCAACAACCGGTTGACCACCGCATCCTGGAATCCCAAGACCACGCGTGCCGGCAACCCGAGCGCCGCGGCCTCGGCCAGGAGGTTCGCGAGCAACGTTCCGCTGTCCCAGAAACAGTGCCGATAGGCACGCTCACGATACTTCCAGGCATTACGCCAATACGTGCTGGTAAGAATAAGCACCGCTGGTGCGGACTCCATCGCGGGCTCGTGTCCGCTCGCGGCCACCAAGGCCGCCCTCCAGTCGCCCGACCGCAGCCTTCTCAAGCCAAAGTCCGACGGGCCGAAGTGGTAGACGCCCGCTTCCAGACCAGCGAGCGAGCGGCACGCGACATAGAGCTCGATATGGTAGAGCGCTCCGGTGCAAGCGGCGGCGCGAAACAGGATCTGGCCGCCGGGAAATGTCTTCACCTTGGTGATACCGGCCGAGAAGTAGAGGAGACGCGCGAGATCCTCGACGGCGGGGGCTTTCTCGACTTTCTCTCTGGGCGCGGCGACTCCTCCCGCGCCGATGACGTCGAGTGCGGGAACCGGCAGCGCCTCTCTTTCCTTCGGCAAGGACAATGGCTCCAAATCGCGATAGAGCTTGAACGGCAGCGGTTGATTGGGCCAATCGAGAAAATGGGGCGTCGTGCGGATGCTGATGACGGAGTGCTTCGTGTCTTCGTGATAACGCTTGGCCGCGTCCGCCGCGCGGTGGCTCATGCACGCGATGATAGCATGGCTATGAGATAATACCGCGCACATGAGCGCGTTCCCGGACATACGAATCATCGGCATCACCGGTCTTCCCGAGGTGACGCCCGGCAGTGATCTCGTAGGCTTGCTCCTGGAGGGCGTAAGTCGCCAAGATCTCCGCCTCCACGATCGAGACATCCTGGTCATCACGCAGAAGGTCGTCTCGAAATCGGAAGGCCGCCTCGTTCGACTGTCCGAAGTGAAGCCTTCTTCACTTGCCGAATCCTTCGCCCAAGATGGAAACCGGGATCCTCGCTCGGTCGAGGTCGTCTTGAGCGAGGCCCGCCGCATCGTCAAGATGGATCGCGGCGTTCTGATTACCGAAACGAATCACGGAATGGTTTGTGCCCATGCCGGCGTCGACGCATCGAACGTTCCCGATCCGGACTCCGTGGCTCTCCTTCCCGCCGATCCCGATGGCTCGGCGGCCACGCTGCGTTCTGCGATTCGCGAGCGGGCCGAGGCGGACGTCGCCATCATCATCTCCGATACCTTCGGACGACCTTGGCGCGAAGGTCTCGTCAACGTCGCCATCGGGATCGACGGCCTCACCCCCCTCTTGGACTATCGGGGACAAAGGGACCCGCAGGGTCGCCCCCTTCTAGCCACGGTGATTGCGGTGGCGGACGAGCTCGCCTCCGCGGCCGAGTTGGTCATGGGCAAGCTGGATCGGGTCCCCGCGGCTTTGATCCGCGGTCACCGGTTCGAGCTCGGGAGCGGCAAGGCGGTGGACCTGGTCCGACCGGCTGAAAGAGACCTCTTTCGATGAGTCGAGGAGCTGCGATGAAGATCGCGATACTCGGCGGAACAGGAAAAGAAGGACAGGGCCTGGCGCTTCGTTGGGCAAAAGGCGGAGCGGAAGTTCTGATCGGCTCGCGGGAGCGGGGCAAAGCGGAGCGCATCGCTTCGGAGTTGACGGAGCGGCTCGGTCCATCGTCGGCCCGGGCGTTTCGAGGATTCGACAATCGGGAAGCCGCGGCGAACGCCGAAATCGTCGTATCGACTCTGCCCCACCAGGGTCACCGCGAGATTCTGGAGGGGCTTCGCAAAGAGCTCGAGGGCAAGATTCTCATGGTGGCCACGGTTGTTTGGCCTCCCGGCTCCACGGACCGTCCCTCGGCCGCCGAGGAGGCGCAAACCGTGCTCGGCGACGACGCGCGCGTCGTGGCCGCGTTTCAAACGGTTTCCGCGCTGGCGCTCCAAGCCCTCGATCAAGAGATGCATGAAGACGTTCTCGTTTGCGGCGACGACCGCGCGGCGTGTCAGGAAGCCATCGACTGCATGCGTCGGGGAGGCCTACGAGGCATCAAGTCGGGCGCGCTGAAACACGCTCGTATCGTCGAGGCCATCACCGCCCTGATGCTACAGATCAACAAGAGCTACGGTGTAAAGTCCGCCGGGATTCACATTACGGGACTGGACTAGCTCCGACGCCCCTTGAAACCAAACGTCGAACCGGACTTCGAATTGATCCAACTCGTGCGCCCGCACGTCGAACAAAGGGCGCGCCGCACTCCACTCGAACCTTCTCCCGGGCTCTCCGAACTCGCGGGATGGGACGTCTTCGTGAAATGCGAGAACCTCCAACGCACGGGTTCCTTCAAGATCCGGGGCGCGACCGCCAAGATGACTTCGTTGAGCGAGGAAGAGACGCGCCGTGGTGTCGTGGCGGCTTCCGCCGGCAATCATGGCCAGGGCGTCGCCTGGATCGCACGCGAGATGGGGATTGAGGCGACCATCTATGTGCCGTCGGTGATCCCTCGAACGAAACGGGAAGCGATGGAGCGTCTTGGCGCGAACGTCATCGTGTGCCCCCAGGCGGCCTACGATGCCGCCGAAGAGCAGGCATTGGCGGCCTGCGAGAGAGAAGGCAAGACGTGGATCTCCCCCTACGATGACCCGCTGGTCATGGCGGGAGCGGGTACCGTCGGCTGCGAGATCTTCGAAGAGCTCGACGATCTCGATGCCTTGCTGATTCCAGTGGGAGGAGGAGGGCTCGCGGTCGGTGTGTCCATCGCGGCGAGAGCCCTGTCGCCCTCGACACGGATCATCGGAGTCAACACGTCGGCCTCTCCTGCCCTCTACCTCTCCCGCCAAGAAGGCAAAGCACGACTCACGCTCGAGTCGAAACCAACCTTGGCGGAAGGGCTCGAAGGCGGGATCTCTCAGCGGGCCTTCGAGCTCGCTAACAAGTATCTCGATGACGTGGTCGTCGCCGAGGAATCATCCTTGGCGCATGCGATCGCAGAGGTCCTCCGCACGCATCATTTCGCCATCGAGGGCTCCGCGGCAGTCGTCGTGGCGGCCTTGCTGGATGGTCTCGTCGATCCAGGACTGCGGCGCGTGGGATTGCTCCTTACCGGTGGGAACATCGACTACGCTCGGCTCAGAAAAATCATCCAAGAAGAGAGCCTGACGGACGAAACGGGCTGAGCTCGACCTTCAGGAAACGTGTGGCCCGGGTCGGTAGGCGGGCTCTTCGATGCCGCGGGTATCGTCGGGTTTGAGGGGGTTCTTGCGCGCCCCGTACCCGAGGAGGTCGACGGCCAGGGTCATCATGACCACTCTTTGGATGAGCTCTTTCTCGGCTTGATCCTGACCGACGAAGACCAGGCCCAAGCCAGCGGGGATGACCCGATGGTGTCCTTGGATCTCGCCGCTGTGACGGGCGACGATCGCTTGGAGCGGTTGCGTCCGGGAATCGCCGGGGATGTCGAGCTCGAGATGAACCTTTTCGCCCTTCTCCAACACGAGATCGGTGGCCACGAAGGCGCCCGCGTTGTTCAAATCGACGAGCAGGCCCTCTGACAGATTGCCCGGGGCGAGAATGCGGACCCGAATCTCTCCTTCCGTCCGGACACGAGGCTGTCGGCGGCGATCCATGTGATTTCCTCCCTGCCTTCGTTTTCCTGTGCAAAACCCGTTCCGTTGCCAGCCAACCAGCGCATCCCGCAATTCTTAGATAATAAATGGATTAACATTCCGCATGGGTGGCCTAGTTGTGGGATCCGCACCGCAGCCCGCGTGAAAAACACAACAGGCTGTGGGGGGCTTGAGGGCGAGGCCCTTTGGGTCGAGCCACCTCAAAAAAGAAAGAGCGAGTCCTTGGGGGAGCTTTGTCGGCCAGCTTGATGGGAGTCCCCGCCGCGCGAGCGCAGGCCGGTATCCCAGTGCCTACCCAAACGGACCGAGACATCGCGAACGGGAGGGCGAGAAAAGAGCGGGAGTTGTTCCGGGCGGGTCACCAGCGCGGTCAAGGTGAGGGAC
>JBOGJF010000828.1:0-2996 GCA_050747785.1 Vicinamibacteria bacterium | reverse complement strand
CAGTGTGATCGCGACCAACTCCCCCGTCCAGGAGGCGCCAGTCACTCCCCCGGCCGCCACGATGAGCGTTTCGCCGAGCGCGATGATGACAAAGAGACCGTGGCGCTCCACGAAATGCTCGGGGTGCAGGTTCCAACCCTCCAATCGTCCACCCACGGCCGCGGCGATGACGTCTAGAAGGATGGCAAACCCGCAGTCACGACGAGCCGAGTAAGCTCTTCCCGCCGCTCGAAAAAGTCGACGCCCTCGAGTTCTTGGCACGCGTCATCACCCAGATCCCGGAGCCGAAGCGCCATTATTGACTATACGTCCAGTCGAGTGTACGTCCGGTCCGACGTTTGGGCTATACTCTGGCACCCTGAAGGCAGGGCAGGTTCAATACATTCTCTCTATTTTCTCGCGGTATTCCGACTAAGAAGGAGGGGCGTCATGGCGGACAGGATACGGGTCGTGGACTATTACTACGTGGAGATCAAGGACAAGCCAGGCGAGGCGGCCAAGGCGCTCGATGCGCTTCGCGCCGCGGGCGTGAACCTCATGGCTCTTCACGCTTTCCCCAAGGGGAGGCGCTCCCAGCTCGATTTCGTCCCGAGCGATGGGGCCCAGCTCAAGGCTGTAGCAAAGCAGGCGCGCTTTAAGCTCACCGGCCCCAAGAAAGTCTTCCTCATCGAGGGCGACGACCGCGTCGGGGCGGCAGCCGACCTTCTGGGCAAGCTGGCCCAGGCCAAGGTCAACGTCACGGCGATGGACGCGGTCTGCTCCGGTCCGGGGCGGTTTGGATCGCTCCTCTGGGTGAAACCCCGGGACGTGAAGAAAGCCGCCAAGACCCTTGGTGCGGCGTAACTCAATGTCTTGTCTTATTAATGATGTTTCGAGGAAGGAGGGGGAAGCCATGAGGAATAGGCTATTGGCTTTTTGTGCAGTGCAGGCGCTGATGGTTTGGACGGCCGCCGCCCAGGATGCGCAGAGCGTTTTGCAGGCAGCCGCAACGGCCATGGGCGCGACCTCCTAAGCCCACGGTCTCCCCACTCGCGAGCATGACATTTCCACGCCGCCACCACAGACGTGCTGATCAAAGTTCCTATTCTTCTGCTTGCCGGTAGGCTCATCGATTTCTTTTTGTTGCTCGTAACGCTTTTGAGCTTCGGAAAGCGTTCGCAACTTCTCGTTCCAATCAGCCTCGAGCGAATCGGCAACCAGTCGATTGGAAGGGTCGACCTGCATGAATCGCCGACGAGCGAGATCGGCTTCGTACTGAGCTTGCTCCACCTGCTGGCGGCGCAGGCGGTCGGCATCTTGCTGGCGATCTTGAACCTCCTGCCAAACGGCAAGAGCCACTTCGAGTGCCATCGGAGTCATCGCCTCGACCGCAAGCTTGCTGATAGCCGCGTCGATGCTAGCGCCTGGAATGACTTGGCAGAGACTCTGCGCGCTCGGAGCGGTACGAATCATGCACTGGCAATCGGGGACGAGCTTGTCGCCGCGACGGTGGTAGCGCACCGCCATCCGGCAACCGCATAGCCCGCGCTTTCGCTTCCGCCGCCGCCGACCGGAAGCTCGACGAGCTTCGCGAGACCGAAGTCGATGATCTTCGGATGTCCGTCCTCGGTAATCATGACGTTCGCCGGTTTCAAGTCGCGGTGAACTACCCCGCGCTCGTGCGCCCGCGCGAGGCCCTCGGCGATCTCGGTTGCGAGCTCCAGGGCGCGGGGCCAGGACAGACCTTCGAGCAGCCGGTCCGAGAGGTTCTCACCCCGGATGAACTCCATGGTGATGAACGTCACCCCCTCGGCCTCGTCGATATCGTGGATGATGGCGATGTTGGGATGCTCGAGCTTCGAAGCCACGCGAGCTTCCTGTTCGAAGCGGCGGCGCTTGTCGGGATCGGCGACGAGCTCCGGCGGAAGGACCTTCAGCGCCACTTCACGGCCGAGCTTGGTGTCGAGGGCCCGATAGACGATTCCCATGCCGCCGCGGCTGACCTCCGCAAAGATGCGATAGTGAGAGATCGTCTTACCGATCAAGTTTGCTCGATTCTAAGGCGCGGACTCGGGCCGATTCAATCCCGGGAGCGGGCCCCTCGCCGCGGGGCGGATAGAACGCTTTGAGCCGTCGATAGAGGGCGAGGGTCGCGCGGCAGTCGGCGAGGCAGTATCGCTCGATGTCTTCGTCCGGCCTTCCTCGTAGACCTATGGATAGGAAGGGCGGGTGGCTTCTCGTAGCCGATCTCGTCCTCACCCGCCATGGGCGCCATGGCGGCAAGTCCCGCACTTTACCCGCGCGCCGACGCCCATCCGCCCTTTTTCCGGCCACGCAACCCGCGCGCCACTCCGTTATTTCAGCTGGTCGAGGCACACTACGACGACATCAAGAGCCTCTGGGAGGACCGCTTCGAGAAGGCTCACGGACGATGGCGAGGCTTCACGGATACCGCGGTCGCTCGTTACCTCGACTGCGCCTCGCCGGAATGTGGTTTTGCACGACTTCGTTGTGACACCTGCCGTCTCGAGCGGCTCCTCCTGTTCTCTTGTCGCCAAAGGGGCATCTGTCCCTCGTGTGATGCCAAAAGAGCCGCCGCTTTCGCTGCCTTCCTGCACGACGAAGTGTTCGAGGACGTGCCTCACGTCATGTGGGTATTTACGATCCCCAAGATGCTCAGAGTGTACTTCCTCCATCATCGCGAGCTTTTCGGTGAGCTCTCCCGTTGCGCTTACGAGACGATAAAAGAGCTCCTGAGCGCCGCGGCTCTCGAGGAAAAAAGCTTCCGACCCGGCATGGTCTCGGTCGTCCAAACTTTCGGCGAAGCCGCACGGTTTCATCCGCATGTCCATGCCCTTTGTTCGCGCGGCGGCTGGAACGCCCTCGGAGAGTGGGTACCCGTCCCCTATCTCGACCACAGGATGGCCGAGGAGCTCTTCCGTCATCACGTGCTCCGCCTGCTCAAGGCACAGGGCCTGCTCTCAGACGAGCGTATCGCGCTACTCCTTTCGTGGAAA